>CAYUJE010000022.1:0-31521 GCA_964444865.1 uncultured Pirellulaceae bacterium
CAAATGGATCGGCCCCACGGAATTTGCGTGGGGCCGGATGGAGCGATCTATATCGGGGACACGAACAACCACCGGGTGAGAAGAGTGAAGTGAGCGAGAGCTACGCTTCCTTGGGCACTTCAGGCTCCGCATCCCTCGGCTTCGGAGCCTCTTCCTTCGGCTCTGTTTTGCTTGCTTCCGGCAGCGGATTGGCCCTCAATTTAGGCTCTGCCAGCCTCTCCGGCGGCACGTTCTTCTGCCGATAAAGTTCCCAGCCATGATCAGTCATGGTGAACTCGTAGAGCCCCTCCGTGATGGTATAGCGGGCAGTACCGTGTTTTCCGCCGCGGTCAAAACTGATGGTATAGCTTCCCTGCTCCGTCAGTTTTTGCGTTTCTCCCGCCGCAATCTCTGCTTCGCGACTATCGTCCAGCACATAGGCCAGCTTGACTTTGCTCCCCGCCGGGTTGCGTACAGTTACACCTGGCCCAGAATAAGGCGAGGCAGGGGTAGAGGCCTGGTGGGGGACGTAGTTGTCGTCGTCATAGTAGTAATAATTCTGACGAACGACGGGGGGATGGTAGTAATACGGATTGTTGCCGTATCCGTAGCCCCCATACCCATTACCGTAACCATATCCATACGGCGCATTCCCAACCGACCAGCCGCCCCCTCCAATGGAAAATCGGACTTGAGCCGCGGCCTCTTTCCCAGCCGATAGGGCTCCTGCTGCCGCCAAGATGATCAAAACCAAACGTAAACGCATGTAGCGCTCCTTTATGGCGGCGAGGTGTTTCCTGGTCATCGGCGGGCGCAGGGAGGCGGCTCCAAGATAACGATTCGAATGCCGGTGCTGCCGCTCGGGTTACGATTGGCGAGAGGCTAAGGTACGCTGACCATGATGAAGATTCTGACTCTCGAATCCACCTGCGACGAAACCGCGGCAGCGGTGGTAACGGACGCCTTGCAGGTGCTGGGCTCCGTGGTGGCGTCGCAGGACGAGCTGCACCGCCGTTTTTCTGGGGTGGTGCCGGAAATTGCGGCCCGGGCACACCTCGAAAAAATCCTGCCCGTCATTGATGAAGCCCTGCACAATGCAAGTGTCCGGCTCGAAGACATCGACGCCATCGCCGTTGCCAATACTCCCGGCCTGGCCGGCTCCTTGCTCGTTGGTCTCGTCGCGGCGAAAGCCCTCTGCCTCGCCACCGGGAAGCCGCTCATCGCAATCAACCATTTGCACGCCCACATTTATGCCTGCCGAATGGCGGCTGGAAGGGATGTCTTTCCTTGCGTTGGACTGATTGTGAGCGGAGGGCATACCAGTCTCTATCACTGTGCCAGCGCTTCGGACTTCCACTATTTGGGTGGCACCATCGACGACGCGGCAGGAGAGGCGTTTGACAAGGTCGCCAGCATGCTGGGATTGGCCTATCCCGGAGGTCCGGCGATCTCCCAAGCTGCAGAGAAAGGAAACCCGAAGGCTTATCAGTTCCCGCGGGCGCTTGCCGGCGAAGCCGGAGGGCTGAACTTCAGCTTCAGCGGTGTAAAGACGGCGGTGCGATACGCGATCTGTGGGCCACAGAAGGCCGATTTTTCAGCAGTCCATTTGACCCCGCGGCAAATCGCCGATCTGGCAGCCAGCTTTCAGGAGGCGGTAGTTGACAGCCTGATCGCCAAGACTCGACTGGCCATCAGGCAAACCAACGCAGGCACTCTTTGTGTGGGGGGGGGCGTGGCAGCCAATCGCCGCTTGCGAGATCGCCTGGCGGAACTTTCCCAGGAAATGCGTGTGGAACTGCATATCGCGCCTCCCGCGATGTGTACTGACAATGCCGTGATGGGAGCGATTGCCTTCGAGCGACTGCGGGTTGGAAAAGTGGAGAATCTTGATTTGGAAGCCCTTCCTGGGTTAGTACGTGCTTAAACAAGAGATCTGGGCGAGGTAAAAATATCCCCAATTCTGGTTGAAAACTACTGGCGAGTTGAGATAAACTGCGATTGCTCCTCGGAAACTTCTTCAAATCAAATTTTGCGTCGATTTAGTGAGAATAAAGAATGTCTTTTCCTGTCGCGTGCGGTTGCGGCCAGAAATTCATGGCGCAGGATCATCTTTCCGGCAAGGAAGTTCCTTGTCCCGCTTGTGGAAATCCCCTCTTAATCCAGCCTCCCGCAACTGCGGCTTCAGTCCCCTCCAAGCCTGCTTTACCTAAAGCAGCTGCAAAGCCGCCAGTTGGAAAGCCTCCAGCGGTTAAGCCAGAAGCGACCATACCACCGATTGCGGTGCGTTGCAGTTGCGGAAAGGCTTACAAAGCGCCGGCCGCGATGCGCGGCAAGACGCTTCAGTGTCCCGCCTGCGGGCAGAATATTCCCATTCCGCTCAATCCACCGCCAACCGCTGCTGCCGCATCGCCAGCCGCTGCCGACCCGTTTGGCGCAGGTGCAGATCCGCTGGGGGGAGACCTGTTTGGAGCCGACCCGTTTGCGGGCGCTCCCATGGGAAACGACCCGCTGGGAGGGGAGCTCTTTGGCTCGCCCCTGGGTGGTGGACCTTTGGGAACTCCGGCAATGGGTGGACCGCCAGGAGCGCCGATGGCCGGCGCTCCCCAGCCGGCGCAGGTGAATTATGGTGCTCCACAAGAAACCGATGACGGCGGCGGGAACACCAAGCTGCTCGTGATTCTCGGCGCGGGAGTGGGGGTCGTTTTGATTGGTCTATTGGTTGGCATTTGGCTCATCAACCGTAACAAGACACCCGTCGTTGCCAACAACACGGCAACAACTCCAACACCGAATTCCACGCCCACGACTCCTCCGGAAACTACTCCCACCACGACGCCCCCAGCGACGACAACTCCCTCGGTACCGACGCCGCCGCCGGCGAGCAGTGGAACAAACCCCATGGGCGTGAGTCCCATGGGAGCCAATCCGACGAATGCGAATCCAATGGGCGGTAGCCCGATGGAAACCGTACCGGGACTTAATCCGGCTTCGGCAGGCGGCACCGGCGGCACAACACCTAATTTGCCAGGTGCACCTGGAGCGGGGACTGTCGGAACAAGTTCAACGCCCATGGGGCCAACTCCCATGGGAACTCCAGGGTCGAATTCGCCAGGAGCCACTCCTGGTGGGCCTGCTTCCTCGGGTGCAGGCAAGACCGGTTCGTCGAGCAACGATTCAGACAAAGATCCCCCAGCTTCCCGTCCGGTCGGCAAGAAGCTCGGCGAGGGATTGGTAAAATGGCACCCTAGCGGGACATTCTCAGGGGTCCGCAAGGTTGGCGAAGCGGAGACACTGGAAAGCCACTACAGTTGGATGCCTCAGTTGCTCCCTTTTATTGGTTATCAGGAAGTCTACGACAAATTCGATTTCACCAAGGAGCGAAGGGACAAGATTAATATCCAAATTGGAGGAATCGTTATTCCTGAGTTTCTTAACCCAGCCGACGACCGCAAGCGATGGCAAGGATATCCTTACCAGAATTATGCATTGACCCATTTTGTCGGCATGTCCGGTGTTGAAGATGCCCGCAATGTGGTTGCCGCCAAATTGCCACGCAGCGATCCCCGCGCTGGCGTTTTCAGTTACGACACCATCGCGACACCCGCGGAAATTACCGATGGGACCAGCAACACCATCATGGTGCTCGGCGGCGGAGAGTTGGCCAGTCCCTGGATCATGGGAGGGGGTGCAACCGTTCGCGGCGCACGAGAACCTTATTTCGACAAAGTCACCGGTTTTGGGAGCAAAGGAACCAGCGGGGTTACGGTCCTGATGGCGGATGGCTCTGTGCGCGTCGTTTCTTCCAACATCAATCCCGCTGTGTTTCGGGCGATTTGTACGATTCATGGCGGCGAAAAAATAGACCTAGCCACCGATGCTCCTCCGTCTACGGATAAGTGAGGTTTCACAATGTCCAGTCCCCGGTTCCCATTTTTAAGTCCTTGCCTGGCAGCAATCTCGGTATTTTGGATGATTGCCGGCATCGCGCGAGCCGACATCGTCTTCTACCAGCTTCCCGGGGGACGATCCACTCTCGTATTGCAAGGGTCCGCCAAGGTGAATGCGGGCGGAAGCGTCACGTTCACACATCCCAAACTGGGAACCATGTATTTCGACATCAAGGATCCGGGCACCAGCATCAAAAGGGTCCCTACCGTTCAAGAACAATTCAATAAGCAGCTTGGCAAGGCGGGCGCGGATGCGGACAAGCGATATGAAGCCGCGCAATGGGCACTGCGCCACGGCCTTCTCCAATCTTTCTATTCGACCGTGGACAAGACACTGGAGGCCAACCCCAATCATGCCCGCGCGAACATGGTCAAAAAACTGAAGGTCCGCATGGATGAGCCGATTGCCGACTCGGCCGCGCAAGAGAAAGAATTGCGGGACATGGTCGGACGCCCCGACATGAAGATCAAGACGAGCAAGCATTTCATTTTGCTTCACGATACTCCCGATAAGGCGGCACCCAACCGCAAGATTCCTCGGGCCGACGAGCGGCTACAGCTTTTAGAGCAAGTCTACGAGAGCTTTTTGCTGAGATTCTTCGCCAGTGGCGTTGAACTGGAGATTCCCAAGGAGCGTCTGAAAGTGGTGCTCTTCGCGGAGCATAAAGACTACCTGTTTTATGCCACCAAGCTCGATCCTGGTCTCAGCAGCGCCGCTGGTTTTTGGACATCCACTACCAACGCCAGCGTATTCTATGACAACGGCACCACGGAGGATTTTAAAGAGTTGCTTGAACTTTCCGAAGAATTGCAAAAAGACAAGGCCGAAGCAGTCAGGACCCGCGCCCCCAATGCCGCGGACGTTAAGCGAGTGGCGGACACGTTGCAGTTCATTGTCAATCTGGAACGAGAGAATCTGGATATCGAAGTCGTCAGCCACGAAACGACACATCAAATGGCCGGAAACACGGGGCTTTTGCCCCGCGACGTTTATATTCCTGCCTGGGTGCATGAAGGGCTGGCCACCTACTTTGAAACTCCCGAGGGAGCAAATTGGGGAGGCATTGGGGCGGTGAATTCGGACCGACTCAAGAGATATCGGGCTTTGGAACCGGATACAGAGCATTCCAATATCGACTTTATTGTCGGCGACCAAATTTTCGACTACGCCGGCAGTCATTCTTCGACTCTTCACGGCTACGGGCAGGCTTGGGCCCTGACCCACTTTCTGATGGAGCGTCACTTCGAGGAGTTCATTGCTTTCTATCGTCGGCTGGGCGAAATGCCCGCCGACGTGAAGCTTAGCCAGGGAACATTGACTACCGTATTTAACGAGTGTGTCAAGAAAGACCGGCGGGCGCTGGATACGGAATGGCGCAGCTATATGCGCGGATTGAAGACGGACCTGGAGGTTATTCTGAACGAGAGGTAAGACTGCCGTATAGCCACCCCGCGGCCATTACTGCCGCGAGACGCCAAAGAAGAAGCTGAAGGTCTGTTTCTGATCGGTCGATGCGTAGCTGACTGGGAAGGCAAAGTCGAGTGCCAGCGGAGCTGGGCCGAGGGCAGGAACGTTGATTCGGAGGCCCGCACCGGGTGCGACACGGAAGGGATCTTGAAAAGAGGTGGTCTGTTCCACGGTGCCAAAGTCACAGAACACAACTCCTTTCACCATGTCGTCAGCGGTGAGAGGGAAGAAGTACTCCACCGAGTTGATGAACTTGAAACGTCCTCCGATACGAACCGTGTTATCAACTGGGGAGGCACCACGGAAGGCAAAGCCGCGAAGCGTGTTGTAACCGCCGGCAAAATAGTGCTCGAAAATCGGCGAATCGGAACCTTGATAGCCGAGCTGCGTGCTGAACGCGATGACGTGCCGTCCCGAACCATCGGGCCGCTCGCGAAGCATGTAGTATTGCGAGTAATCCATCTCGGCACGGCCGTAATCAAAGCTGCCAAATACCTGCTCGTAGGAGACGTCGAAGTAATGACCTTCTGTGGGGGCCATCGGTAGATCGCGGGTATCGTGCATGATCCGGAATTTCCCGCCAAACAAATCATGGTGCCCCAAGGCGGCATCCAGTTCCGCCACACCGGGAACACGAGGATTGGAAATGCCAACGTTTTCCAGCCGCAGGCTAGACTGCACCGACAGATCAGGAGTCAGCCGATAACCGAGTCCCAGCGTGCCGCCGTAGCGAGACTCAAAATAGTCGAAGTAGTTGCGGTCAAAGTAGGAGAGGCTTGTGGTGCCGCTGACGTTCGTGCCGAGGAGATAGGGCTCGGTCAGACTGATCATGTAGCGCTGAAACTGGCTGCCGGGATAGGCTTCCAATCGCAAATACTGGCCTCCGCCGCGGAACGCACCACCGTTGAGCACATCATCCCAGCCGCGGGGCCAGCGGAAGAGGTCGAAATTCCGTTCTTCCACAGTGATCTGCCCGGTCAAGCCGGCATTGGAATTCACCGCCACACCAAAGGAGAATTTTCCCGTGCGTGCTTCTTGGACAAAAATGTCTAGGTCGGATGGACGCGTCAGGGCCTCTTGCAAAGTTTCTGGCGAATTTGGATCCTGGAATGGCAATCCACCGGGTGGATAGGCATCCGCGGGAGGAGCCGGTAAGTTTTGAGGGGCGCTGTACGTTTCTTGCGGCACCGGCTGAGCAGTCGGCTGGCTGACGAAGGGGCCGCTGGATTGACCCATAATCGGTGCGCCAGGCTGCGTATAACGATTGACAGAAGGAGATGTAGCATCGGTCGCCCTCATCGGCCCGCGACCGTAGGCATCGCCGCCCGGCTCTGCTGCGCCAGCAGGCGACTGCGAGCGAATAACAGGCTCGGACTTGGGAGCACCTTCCAGCTGGCTGCTTGGGTCAATTGTCCGCGGGTTTCTAAGAGAGTCACGTGTGCGATCCGGTTGACTTTGGGGACTGCGAACACCCGGATCACCCGGCATTTCCACGAAAGGGGCCGTGAGGGCCTCATTCACCGGCCGCGTAATCCGATAAATGGCCGCGCAGCCGCTCAGGCTGAGCCCCAAAAGGGCCATCAGGCAGAGGTGAATGGCGTGGGTCTTCAAGTCGAGTTCCTAACGCGGTGCGGAGGATGACTGTGTAGCGGGAGCGCGCGGCGACGAGGCGGGAACTCGTGACGTGCGATAACTGGTTTCGCGAGCGGTTTCCTGGCGTGGGCCATCCCACGAATAGATACTGCGGCCATAACGGCTTTCCTGATCTTGTTGTTCCAGCGCCAGTCGTAAGGCCTGTTCATCGGGTGTTTCAGGAGATTGTCCGCGTACCGTTTCGGCACGCGGCAATTCTGCCAACCCTTCCACGTCAAAGCGAGGCTCTTTGATGACAATCCGGGGGAGTTCCCCTTCCTGCGGATTGGTGACAAACAGATTAGAAGCCTTCAGCCGCCGTTCTCCATTCTTGACCTCGCGAGAATCCACCAGGTCACCATGACGAAGGTTCAGGCGATTGAGAACGACCGTCTCCTTGGTATGTGGCGTCACATCTCCGCCGGCGATATGCACATGGATTTCACCAACATGAAACACCGCACCTTCTGTGACGCTATACACCACGTCCAGTTCTCCAGGCTGTTCCATCAGTCGCACATCCGCATGAATGTCGGCGAAGGCATGCCCTTGAGTACCGTACAAATCCGTGAGTAACGAGCGGTCTCGTTCCATGAAATCCTGACTGAAGGGATCCCCCTTCTTGAGCTTCAGGAATTCTGTCAACTTTTCGGCATCAAACTTGGTGCTACCAGCGACTTGGACGCTTCTCACCTTGTACCGCGGCCCTTCGTCAATGATGAAATTAATCGTGACCCATTTGCCGCTGTCATCGACGACAATCTCACGACCGATTTCGGCGCGGAAGTAGCCCAGGCTGCGATAGTATTTTTTCAGAGTCTCCACATCCTGCTCCAACTTCTGGCGATCGAACCGGCTGGAGAAATAAGGGGAGGCATAGCTAAAAGTACCGGGAGTCGACTGGATGAACGTGGCAAGACGCGCTGAAGTGGCCAGCCGATTGCCCAAGAATGTGACGTGGGAAATCCGTTGCACCGGTCCTTCATTAACGACGTAAACGACGCCTTTGTCCTGCGGCTCTTCTCCTTCTTGAATCAGAACCGTCGCTTTCGGAAATCCATTTTGATGATAGAGCTCCTCGATTTTGCGGCGGCCTTCTCGCACGTTGAAGGCGCTCAAAGCGTCCCCAACTTTGAGTCCATGCTCCTTGTTGAGCTTCTTTTCACTCAGTCCGCGATTTCCGTGATGCACAACATACTGAATGTATGGCCGTTCGATCAGCTCAAAGGTGACGATGATTCCCTCTTTGGTCGCCTTTTGATGAGGGATGACATTGCGGAATCGGCCAGTGGAATCCAGACTGCGGACATCTCTTTCAAGTTGCTCCGGATCGAATTCCGAGTCGCGACGAGTCTTTATCTTGTCGAAGATCTGCACATCTTTGGTGTGGTGGTTTCCAACGATGCGGACATCGGCGACCACGGGTCGGCGGGTTCTGGGACGACTCTCGGGAGAATTTGCGGAAGGAGGCGTGGGAGCATTTAACTGAGTGCCGCTCGGAGTTTGCCCCAGCAGAGTTGCGCACGAACCGCCTAATAATAAGGCCAGAGCCGCGCAGAGTTTGAAACCGGAAGCAGGAACTCCTTGGTTCATCAGCGCGCGGGTCAAGCGTGAATGGGCTAGCGACATAGATTCAGCGTGCCTGGTACGGGGACAAGCTTTCCGGGGGCGTAGAGATAACGAAAGTGACCCAACCGGGCAAGGCGAATTAATGTCGGCGCACGTATTTGCCGGATAGACCAACCCGCTGTCTGCTAGCGTGCGTCAGGTCTGGCCATCGAAAATCAGTTTCGTTTTGCTAGCCGCCGAATCTCTTCTGCAGTCAATGTTCTCCGGTCCACACGTACGTCGGCCATGGAGCCATTGAAGAAGTCCCCACTGCCGGCACCGATGCGCCAAGGCATTTCGTTGGAAAGATTCAGTTTGGCCGTCGGCAGCGGTGATTCGGCGATGGGTTCACCGTCGACGAACAACCGCAATCGATCATTGCTGCGCTGAGCCGCTACATGGTGCCAGCCGCCAGAAAACTCGCGGTCCCAGGTGACCGAGGCTCCCGTTTCCATCGACCATACGTGTCCCGAAGGGAGCGTGGTAGCGAAAAGCTTGCCTTGGAATTGAGCCATTGTCCATACGCGGCGATATTTGACATCGGGAGTCGGGTCGAGTTGTTTGAGAAGACTCCAGCTTGTATCCCCTTCGTAGCGGTAGATTTGCCCAAGAGGGAGCGTGCCCGCATAGAAAGAGCCATTGTGCACCGCCATTCCCATGACTTCGAGTTCTTCCCCCAGGCGTCCACGATCTTCCCAACGGTCGTTCTGCCAGCGAAATACCTTTCCTGTCCGCCAGGTCGCCACATGTAACTGCCCCTGATAGGTGGCAAAGGCGTAAGTCTGCGTGTTCTCTTCTTCTCCTACGCGACCGAGGTCGGTCCAGTCTTTGCCGTCAAACCGGTAGACGTGTCCTTCGTCATATCCGGTCGCCCAGAGATAGCCATCGAAGACACCGAGGGCTTCCACCCGCTTACCACCAGGAACTGCGAGCGCAGTCCATTTTTTGTCGCCATCATAGCGCCAGAAAGCTGCAGGCTTGTAAAGGGAGCCCACGTACAACTTGCCACGAAAGACGACCATTCCGCCAACCGATTCCATTTCGGGGAAGCGGCCCACTTCTTCCCACCTCTGGTCTCCTAAGTAGCGATAAATCTTGCCACCCAAATTAGGATTTTCTGATTCCGAGAGCGATGATCCGCCAAGCCGGTACTTTCCTGAGCCGACGTACAACTCTCCGCCAAAAGCAGCCATTGCCGTAATGCTGTTGGCCTTGTCGGGAGTGCCACAATCGGCCCATTTTTCACGAGACTCATAGCGGTAGACATGCCCCGCCTGGTCGATGCCCGGTTCACAGGTGCCAACGTAGAGGTGCCCTTGATGGACGGCCATCGACTGCCCATAAACGGCCTTTCCAGGCCGACCTTGGTCGACGAATACGGGTTCCGTTCCGGCATCGATGCCGAACTGCAACTGCCGGTAGTTGGCCTGACTATGCGTGACCCCGGCGTTGTTTCGCAGACTCAAATGGAATCCGGTGCGCGTTTTGGAATCGAATTGGCTGATGAGATCTCCCAGGTCGTCATCCAGTTCAGCCGCCGTGTTGACCCAGAGGGAGATCGTGAACGGGTCCGCACCTAGTTTCAGGGGCTCGGCGATAGGAACTTCGATCTGACTTCCTCGGCCGTCGAACTTCGCCGAAGCGACCGGGAACCTTGCCTCTTGAAACGTCACGCCACGATTTTTTCCATGCAGGCCGTTGCCAGAATGGTCCTGCGCATTGCCTGCTAGTTTCCAATGAGCCACTGGGCCATCAGCCGCGGGCGCAACCATTCCACTCACGAAGGTCAAAGCGATTGATAAATGGATATGCCAGGGGTATCTCATGAAAAACTCCGATAAGTGGAAGGTGAACGGCTTCAATGTGGGAATCAGACAATCGTATTCATGACCAGGCTACGTACCTCGGCGTGGTCCTTGCCTTGGATAGGGCGACCACAGCACGTTTGCCGTCGGTAAAATACGGATCGCCTGTCAAATTGTGTTTAGGATGTTCAGGTTCGCAAGCACCAACGCCATCGACATAGCCGACTGCGTCGGCACGCTGCGCACGCAACAGGTCCTCGACGATGTAGTCGCGCGACTCGTCAACATTGGGATCGACGCGATGCGTGGTGAGATTCCAGACCTGCGTGGTGAAGCGGACTCCGATATCTCGGCTGATTTGTCCCACCCAGACCGGCTTGTCGTGGAAGCGTAATGGAGTGAGCCATAGTCGCAAGTGCAGGCGTTCGTTGATGGAACTGCGAATTCGCTGCAGGGCAACATCCTGGCTGCGGCCGAACAAGTACAACGGACTCACCGGCGAATAGCGGTATTCTTCGCCAAATAGAAACGCCTTGGCGGTCTTCCAGCAAGTGGCGAGCGTAATCGTTTCGCTCTCGTCCCAGCGAGAAGTAAACGCACTGAGAATGGTTTCGAATTCGCCTAGCACTACCAGATTCACAGGATCGCCATGCTTCGACCTCTTCGCATTTGTGGTCGCTGCCGGCATTTCACGGAGCCGCTGAGTAAGTTGCGGTAAATCGCAAGCGGTGATCTCTGATGTGGGATAGAGGTCGATAAAATCTCGCCGCAAATGGTCGGCCGATATGCCTGTAACCGGTATTAAGAATGTCAGTTCAACTGCCGGGCCACTTGGGGCAGCATCCAATTTGCTCAGTTGAGCGGGGCCGTCTTCCGTCCCCAGTCCGCCAGTGGCATAGAGGCACACATGAACCGTCTTATTCCCGGCATCCAGCGTGGTATACACAAACCCTTCTGCAGTTTCACCGGGAGGAATGGGTCTGAGGGGAAAGCCCTGCGAGCGGAAGCAAACATCCATCCGGCGATTGGCCCAAGAGGCTGTAAACGCCTTGAGAGGCAGCATCAATAAAATGGGAAGGAAATACCAGGCGGCGATGCCATAAGCCGAAAGCCTCTTGAGCACCGAAAAGTGATTGATGCCCGCCGCTTCCAGTGGCGTGTAATAATGAGGGTCGATGTCCAGAAGATACAGCCGCAGCGGCGAGGTGTGCCGATTCTCAATTTGCAGGAAGACCGGCTGGATACTCCGGCGAGCCATTGGGACGCCAAACAACTGGTAGCTTTCTTGGGCCGTGAGCACCGCAGCAGTGACTTTGGCGACCGACGTTTCTTGCGTCTGGCCTCGAGCGAGAAATGTGCGCAGCTCCGGCTGCGGGGAATAGACGGTCGTGAAGATTCTCTGCAGAAGGGTAACCAGGCGATGAATCATGGGCTGTTTGCGAGGTGTAGATCACTGTTCAAGTTGGTTTAACGCAGTTCTCGATACGCGATCCCGAGTCGGTCGAATAGAAACGCGCAGACATCGACGTTCTGCTCGATGCGTTCCGCGAGCGCTGTCCCGGCACCGTGCCCGGAATTGAAACTGGTACGCAGCAGAACTGGTTCGACAGATGCCGTGGCGGCTTGCATGCGGGCGGCCATCTTTCGCGATTGCATGGGATCGACGCGAGAATCGTTGGCTCCGGTCAGCAGTAGTAGTGACGGATAGCGGGTTCCATCGACAACTTTGTGGTAAGGAGAATATCCATAAAGGGCGCGGAATTGATCAGGGTGTTTGACCGTCCCGAATTCAACAATATTAAAAGTGCCGTTGGGGGATAGCTCGACTCGGAGCATGTCATAGATTCCGACATGGGAGACCACGGCCCGCACCAACGCCGGATGCTGAGTCATCGTCGCCCCCATTAGCAATCCGCCATTGCTTCCTCCTTCGATGGCCAGTTTGGAAGAAGAGGTATAGCGCCGTTCGATCAAGTGCTGTAGCACGGCGGCAAAATCATCAAAGACATTCTGCTTGTGGGTCAAGTTTCCTTGTCGATGCCACGATTCGCCAAATTCGCCTCCTCCTCGCAGGTTAGCCACTGCCAAGACAAATCCTTGCTTAAGCAGCACGCTTTTGACCGGATTGAACCCTGGCGTGATGTTGATTCCATAACCGCCATAGCCGGTGACAACGGCCGGATTCATTCCGTCCAACTTGGTACCGCGCGACATTAGAATGGTGACGGGCACTCTCGTGCCGTCTTTGGAGGTCGCGAATTCTCGCACAACTTCGATGTTGCTGAAATCGACGGGCGAATTCGTCGCCAGAGTCGCTTTCTCGGTCGCATTGGCCTGCGCTCGAAGGCGATAGTAAGCATGAGGTTCAACAAACGAGGTATTGCTAAAGAGTACGTCGTCACCCTCCAACTTCGTGAGTCCGCCCACGGCTGCTGCGGCTAGCTGCTTTGGCCTTTCCAACGGCTTACCGGCTGAATCAAACACTCGCAATTCCGAAGGGCCGCCAAGTTGATAGACGACGTACAGCCGATTTCCCGTCTCCAAGACCGTTGGTGGGTGGTGATAGAAGCTCGTAACGATCGCTTCCGGCCCTTCCGGCACAAGCTGCTTCGCATCTTTAAGTTCGAGATGCGAAAGCGACAACCGGAGAATCTTGCCGCGAGGTGCCTGCTGGCGCGAGACCAGAATCAAATCGTTCTTCGTCCCAAAGGTTGACTGGACGATTTGGTCTTCAAAAGTTGCGAATTGCCGCCATTCTCCGTCGGGCAGCCGTAGGTAATGAGCGAACTGACCACCATCGCCATTCTGCACCATCGCGAGTAGCGTGCCGCCGGAATGCATCTCCAATTCAATTTCGGCAACCCTCGGAAAGTCTTTGCCGAGCTCATAGCGATCCTCAGCAGTGGGCGTTCCCAGTTTGTGGAAGTAGACCTGCTGAAAAAAATTCAAGTCCGCCTCGGGGCGTTCGCCGTCGCGCGGATGACGAGTATAAAAGAATCCGTTGCTGTCAGGCATCCATGCCAGATCTCCTCCCGCAGTACCGGTATTGACGCGAGGAACAATTTCGTAGAGTTCGCGGCCGGTTGCGGTCTCGAAAATATGAACGTCTCCGGCCTCACTTCCACCATGGGATAATGACACCGCGACAAGCTTTCCATCTGGGGAAGGCTCGTACCAGTCCATAGAAGTTGTTCCCGCTTGGTCAAGCTCATTGGGATCGACCAAAATCCTCGCTTCATCGGGAGCATCAGCCGAAGGCATCACGACGAGAAGCGGTTGCTGCTTGGGGGGCTGCCGTTTCAAAGCGAACAGCATTCCCGGACGGTAGGCAATTGCCGAGTAGCTGACGCTATCCGCCATCATGATCTCAGTGACTTGCCTTCGGATGGCGGCGACGTTGGGCAGGCTATCAAGAAATGCACGGGCATGCGAGTTCTGAGCTTCACTCCAACGTTGCACCTCTGGATCCTTCCAGTCTTCGAGCCAACGGTATTCATCCGTCACCATGGTGCCGTGGTAGGTGTCGGTGACGGTTTTTTTGGGGGTGACAGGTGGCATGGCAAGGACCGCAGTGGCTTGGAGGCCAAGTAGAATTGAAAATAGGTAGCCAGCTTTCATGGTGGGAGCTTACCGCAGCAAAGGCCAGAATGCCACCAGCGAGCACAATTCCGCAGCAAGGAGTCTTGGAATGGCACAAAGTCACCTGGAAAAGAAATTGGAGGAATTTGTGACCGCCCAAGGTCTCGTTTACGACCAAGTCTTGATTGAATTGAGGGCTGGCCAGAAGCGCACCCACTGGATTTGGTTCAACTTTCCGCAACTGGCTCGCTTAGGTACAAGCAGCATGGCACAAAAGTTTGGAATCGATTCCAAAGCCGAGGCAATGAGCTATCTGGAGCACGCGGTCTTGGGACCACGATTGCAGGAATGCACTCGACTGATGCTGGCCGCCCCTCGCAAAGACATTGGTTCCATCATGGGTTACCCAGACGATCTAAAGTTTCGTTCCTGCATGACTCTTTTCGCCACAGTTGCCCCACAAGGAGAAAATATCTTTGAGGAGGCATTGTTAAAGTTCTTTGACGGTGAGCGTGACCCCCTAACGATCAGTCTGCTGCATGATGGCGGCTGAAAACGGCTGCCAAGGTCGCTGATTTTAAGAGCCACTCTTTTAATCGCTCTTTGAACCTTGCCGCTGACCTCCCTTCCAGATATGTTGACGTGATGATTTGCGTTGCTTCCACAACGAACGACACCAGCCGGAAAATGCCCAGGCGGTCCTTTCTTCAGGCGGGAGCGCTCGGGCTGGGAGGATTGAGTCTCGCCGAGTTGCTGCAGCTTCGGGCAGAAGGAGCGGCTGGCAGGGGGTCAGACAAGAGTGTAATTCTGATTTGGTGCAGCGGTGGGCCAGGGCACATGGAGACGTGGGACCCCAAACCACAAGCTCCTGCGGAGTATCGAGGGCCGATTGGAGCCATCGATACCAACATCTCCGGTATTCAGTTTGGCGAACTCATGCCGCGACAGGCCGAGTTGATGGACAAATTGGCTGTGCTGCGGACAGTCAATCATGGTTCTGGCGACCACACCAAGGGGAATCATTGGATGTTGACGGGCTTTGAAGGGCCTGCATTCAATGCACCCGACAACACCGTGCAGAAGCGACCCGCGATGGGTTCGGCAGTCGCCCGGCTGCGCGGCGCGAATCAGCCGGGACTTCTGCCGTATGTGGGAGTCCCCCATCTACGTGGCGGTACCGACAATCTGTTTCATTATGCCGCTTACCTGGGTGGTGGATGGAATCCGTTCGTCGTGAACTCCGACCCGAACGACAAAAATTTCACCGTTCGCAACCTGGGGATGCACGGCGACTTGACCTCGCAGCGGGCCGCAGATCGCCGCAATCTCCTCAGCGACCTTGATCGCATTCAGTCGGCCGCTGAACGCAAGATGGACGAACTGGATGAACACCAGCGAGCCGCTTTTGACATGCTCACCAGCAAAAAGGTTCGGGAGGCCTTTGACGTTTCGCAGGAACGGGATACCGTCCGTGACCGATACGGTCGGCACACCTTCGGCCAAAGTGCCCTCCTGGCACGGCGTTTGGTGGAACATGGCGTGACGTTCGTTACCGTCAACTGCGTTCCCTGGGACCATCACGGTTCCCCTGGGCAATACAAAACGGAAGAAGGAGCCCGGTTGCTGATTCCTCCGCTGGATCAGGCGATTGCCGGCCTCATTCAGGATCTTGTCGAACGCGGACTTTATGAAAAGACTCTGGTGGTTGCGATGGGGGAGTTTGGCCGTACCCCGCGAATGAACAAGAATGCTGGCCGCGACCATTGGGGAAATACCTTCAGCGTGCTGATTGGCTGCGGCAGCATGAATATGGGGCAGGTCATTGGCCGCTCCAGCCATCGTGGCGAGGAAGTGGTCGAACGTCCCATTAGTCCACAAGACGTGGCGGCTACGGTCTATCATCACCTGGGGATCAACGGCCAATCGGTCAACTTCCGGGATTTACTCGACCGCCCGATGCCTCTTCTCGACAGCGGTGAGCCCATTCGCGAACTGGTGGGCTAGAGCCATCGGAGCGAGTCTGGCCAAGACGGAACTGCATGCCGCTACGACTTACCAACTTGGAAATGCCAGTCGAAGAGCCGGAGGAGTTGCTGCGCGAGTTGATCGCCCGACGGCTAGGAGTACTTACACAAGATGTAGGTGCGTGGCGGATTCTGCGAAAGAGCTTGGATGCCCGCTCTCGCAACTCGCTTCGGTTTGTATATACCGTCGTCGTCACCTGGCTAGGAGAGCAAGAATGGATTCGGAGCCATCCTGCATGCCCAGGTGTAGAACACTTCGACCCGCCAACGTTTAGCGAGCCGCCGCCGGGAACCACTGCGCTCGGAGAGCGGCCGGTGGTTGTCGGCTCTGGCCCAGGCGGACTGCTGGCTGCCTATTATCTGGCCGCGCGAGGTTATCGACCGCTGGTGCTGGAACGGGGCGATCCGGTCAAGGAGCGCGTTGGCGCCATTCGCGACTTTGACCGCGGTGGCAACTTAGATCCCGAGAACAACTATCTCTTCGGTGAAGGCGGGGCGGGAACCTTTAGTGACGGCAAGCTCACTTGCCGGATCAGCGGTTCCGACGTGGACTGGGTGCTGGATCGGCTGGTCGATGCCGGAGGAAAGCCGTCGATCCGCTATGAACAGCGGCCCCATCTAGGGAGCAACCGTCTGCCAATGCTTGTTCGCAACTTTCGCCGCAAGATTGAGGCGTTAGGGGGCGAATATCGATTCCGCTGCCGGATGGAGGATCTGGATATTCAGGATGGGAATGTACGAGGCATCGGAACTTCCGGCGGTTACGTGAAGACTTCCGTGGTTGTCCTTGCGATTGGTCACAGCGCTCGCGACACTTATGAGATGTTGTACCGGCGCGGAGTCCCCATGCAGAGGAAAGCATTTCAACTGGGCCTGCGGATTGAGCAACCGCAGGAGCAGGTGAATCAACACAAGTATGGACGAGAGGAATACCAAAAAATCCTTGGTGCCGCCGATTACACCCTGGTTGCCCACGGCCAGCCCGATGTCTTTACGTTTTGCATGTGTGCCGGCGGCATGATTATCCCCAGCGTCTCTGAACCGGGAATGTTCTGTACCAACGGAATGAGCAATTCGCGGCATGACACGACGTTTGCTAATAGCGGCGTCATGGTGACATTGGAGCCGAGCGAGTTTGGCAGCGACCATCCGCTCGCCGGAGTCGAACTGCAACGCCAATTTGAAGCGGTTGCCTTTCAGCTGACACAAGGCTCCTATTCCTCTCCGATCCAACGTGCAGCCGATTTTCAAGCGGGACGCAGTCCTTCTCCGGGAGAGAAATTCGATTGCTCTTATCCTCGCGGCGTAGTCCCCGCGAATCTCGAATCCGTCTTGCCAGCCAGCATTATTCGCGCGATTCGCAGCGGCCTGTCTGTGATGGACCAGAAGTGGCGGGGAGACTTTCTGCGAGACGCCACGCTTGTCGGCCCCGAGATGCGCGGCAGTTCACCACTTCGGATCGCACGCGATAGCGACTCCCGCCAGACGCCCGGCATTGGCGGACTCTACCCCGTCGGCGAAGGTGCCGGCTACGCCGGGGGGATCATCAGCGCTGCAGTGGATGGCCTGCGAAGCGCCAAAGAAGTCGTGCGTGCATATTCCTCGCTGGAAGGCCGAGCTGAGTGCTAGCTTGCTAGTGGCCTCACCGCAAAGTCAACGTCTCTTTCCAGGATACCCATTGATCTGTATTATCCGCGCTGCGGACCTTTCCGGCACAGTCGTCAATGAGGTCATTCAGGCGGCCTAATCGTGATAGCAGGGGTGAATTGCCGATACTCCTCGAACCGGGATACTGGCAAGGACTGCCAGCTTTCCTCGTCGACTAACTGCCGCCAAGTTTGCTCTCGCCAAATTCATTACGCCAGCCATAGCCTGCCCTCTCCCTCAGGGCCAAGTAGGAGTATCCACGTGGCGAAATCCGCCCCTTTCTTCCGTACCATCCTCTCCTTGTTGGCGATTGCTTTCGCGCTCCCGGCGCTGGCGGTTGAACCCAGCGAGAACCTCCTGCCCAATACAACCAAGGGCTTTATCTCCACACCGAATCTAGAGTTGGCTCAGGAGAAGCTGGGAGAAACGGAACTCGGAAAAATGTTTTCCGATCCATTGATGCAACCCTTCGTAGAGGATCTGGAAAAGCAAATTCGCGGCCGCATGGATATGGCGGGAGTCCGGCTGGGACTGACTTTCGAGGATCTCAAGGGAGTAGATGGGGGTGAAATTGCCCTCGCCGTGATTCAGCCGGATGCCAAGGACAAGAATTCGCATGCGACCGTACTGATCATTGACGTGACGGGCAAGGAAGCTGCCGCCAAGGCGATGCTGGAAAAGATCGCCGCGAACCAGATTGCCAAGAAGGGAGTGAAGAGCGTCACCAAGGCGAACGGGATTGACTTGACCATTTTCGCCCTTCCCTTGAAGGCCGACGAAACGGCGGCGGAACATGTCATTTACTTCTTACACCAAGACCAGATCGTGCTGACCGACAGCGAAGTCGCCGCCAAGGAGATTGCGGGCAGGTTCGGCGGTGCCGCCAAGGACTCCCTTGCCAAACTGTCCTCTTTCGAGCACTCCATGGCCAAGAACGCCAAGGCAGCCGGCGACGCGAAGCCCAACGTCCGCTGGTTTATCGAGCCTTTCGGCTATGTCGAAGTCAGCCGGGCGATCAACGGTGGAAAGAGAAAACGCGGACGCGACCTTCTCAAAATACTGGCAAATCAAGGGTTCAACGCCGTGCAAGGATTGGGGGGAAACATCTTCTTCACAACCGGCAGTGAAGACATTCTTCACCGGACGTTTGTCTATGCTCCACCGGTCGTCCGTAAAGAGGGAGACAAAAACAAGGACAAGTACAACCTTGCCATGCGGATGCTGGAGTTCAAGAATAGCGAAGAACTTGCCCCGCCCGGCTGGGTACCCGCGGAAGCGGCGACTTACATCACCTTTCACATGGACATCAAGAAAGCGTTCCGCTATTCGGAATCGCTTGTAGATGAATACGCGGGAGACAAAGGGGTCTTCAAAGCGATGTGGGAAAACCTCGCACACGATCCCGCGGGACCGATGATCAATATCGAAAAGGAATTGATTGACCATCTGGGGGAACGTGTCACGCTGGTAAGCGATGTTAAGGTCCCCGTCGACCTGAAAAGTGAACGTCTGATTGTTGCCGTGGAATTGCTTGGCCCCAAGAGTTCCATCGTTGTGGCGGAAACCTTGAAAAAGGCTTTCCGCGATGATCCGTCCGCCAAGAGGCGGGAGTTCAAAGGTCACGTGATTTGGGAACTCATCAACGAAGCAACGGTCGAACCGGATTTGCTCACCGTTGAGGGAGCGGCACCTCCAGGCGGAAAGCTGGGCGGCGGGGGTGATGACGAGGAGGAAGAGGCGACCGAGAAGCCAATTTTGCCAAACATGGCCTTTACCGTGGTCAACGGACAACTCTTTGTCGGCACACACGTGGAATTCATGGAGGAAGTAATCGGCAAAGGTAGCACTGCCCCTCCGATGGTCAAGTCAAACGACTATCTTCGCATCAGCGATGCCTTGGCTCGCTTGGGAGCGACGAAGGACAGTTTCCGTCTCTTCACCCGGACCGATGAATCTTATCGCGGCACGTACGAGTTGTTGAAACAGGGAAAGCTGCCGCAGGCAGATACGCTTTTCGCCAAGTTGCTCAACGGCATGCTGGGGTCCGGAGAAAAGGGTGAAGTCCGCAAACAAGAACTGGACGGCTCCAAGCTTCCCGAGTTCAAGCATGTGCAAAAGTACCTTGGCCCTGCCGGTTCCTATGTGCACTCCGAAGAGGAAGGCTGGTTCATCGTGGGTGTGCTGCTGAAGAAGGAAGCGAAATAAGTGGGCGGGCTTTCGGCCCGCTGTGGGCAGCCTCAACCGCCTATCGCCGAATCTCCGCCAGCCGCGTTCGCAGGGCTCCGGAGCAGACTTCCGACTCGAAGAGGGCCACGTCGGAGAATACGACGTGGCTGCAGAACCGCACAGTCCAGTTGTGGGAAAGAGGGCTGATCGTAAAGACGATCTTGCCGTTCCGCCAGGCTTCCCACATTTCAATCGCTGTTCCCATGGAGGCTTCCGGCACGAAGGCAATCAGCAGGTCCACCTCGCCGCACATCTGGTTGTGGTGGAGAAAGACACTGCGACCTTGGTCCTCGTCGTAATCGAGCGACTGCTGATGATCCGCCAGCGGGTCATAGACCTGAGCCTCCGGCAAATGCTCCGCCAATAGCTGCTTCAGCCGCCCGCGGTAATCTTGCGGGTGCATCTCGGCACTTACGTGGGAACCTTGCATTATGCCGGCGAGGAAGACACGCATGGAGGGACGGAGGTTCGGGGTTTGACAATTGGGATTCGAGAGGAGAGGCTTCGCCTCGTTCGGGCAGACGCTATCATACACTGCTTAACTCCCAATTCCTTTCCTCCCCTCCATCGCAAATAACAATGGCCAAGACTTCTCCCAGCCTCTCCATTCCTGCTACCGGACCCGATCTTGCTCGCGCTCAGAAATTGGTGCTGGAATTGATGGCCATTCCCGGAAAAAGCGGCGAGGAGGCAGATGTCGCCCAGTTCATCCGCCAAAGACTCCTGGCGGCCGGTGCCCGACCAGCAGACATCAAGACTGACGATGCCAACAAGTCCACGCTTCTCAAAGGGAATACCGGCAATCTAATTCTCAAACTTCCGGGAACGGTGAAGAGGGCACCGCGACGAATGTTTTCGGCTCATATGGATACGGTCCCCATCTGTGTCGGGTGCCAGCCGGTGGTCCAGGGTGAATTTGTCCGCTCGGCAAATCCGGCAACGGGGCTCGGCGGTGACGACCGAGCGGGAGCAGCGACCATACTCACGGCCGCTCTCGAAATTCTGGAGCGAGCTCTCCCGCATCCGCCGCTCACGTTTTGCTGGTTCATTCAGGAGGAGATTGGCTTGCAAGGTGCCCTGCACCTGAAGCACTCGATACTGGGCAATCCGGCGTTCGCGTTCAATTGGGACGGCGGATCTCCCGACAAGATGACCATTGGGGCAACGGGGGGCTATCGGATGAATGTCGAGGTGGAAGGAGTCGCCAGCCACGCTGGGGTCGCGCCGGAGCGGGGCGTTAGTGCCATTGCCATTGCCTCGATCGCCATCGCCGAACTGCACCGCGGCGGCTGGCATGGCCTGGTGCAAAAGGGAAAGAGCAGCGGCACCAGCAATGTCGGTTTCATTCATGCTGGTGAGGCGACGAATGTGGTGACCGACCGAGCCACGCTGAAGGTGGAAGCCCGCAGTCACGATCCCAAATTCCGCCAGAAGCTCATCGGCGAAATTGAGAAAGCTTTCAAAAACGCCGCTAAGGAAGTGAAGAATGTCGAGGGCAAATGCGGCTCCGTTCGGATCGACGGACGGCTGGATTACGAGTCGTTTCGCCTCGACCCCCATCACGAATGCGTCGAACTGGCGGAAGCAGCCGTCCTCGCCACCGGCCGCAAGCCGCTGCGGGCCATCAGCAACGGCGGACTCGACGCCAACTGGCTCAACGCCCACGGCATCCCCACCGTCACGCTCGGCTGCGGGCAGATGAACGTCCACATGACTAGCGAAATGCTCGACCTAGCCGGCTACCGTGACGCTTGTAAGATTGCATTGCAACTGGCGACTGGTTCGTAGCACACGAGAAACCACATGTCTCCCGACGACGAACTTTGCCTCTGCTTTCATGTGACGCAGCGAAAGGTTCTCAACTACATCCGGATAGAAAAACCTCGCCGCCCTGCGCAGCTCGCGGATTGCTACGGCGCGGGGACCGGCTGCGGTTGGTGTCGGCCTTATTTGGAACGGCTCTTTGAGCAGGCAGTTCTTCGCGGCGACACCACTGTCAACTTTCCCACACCGGATGAATACGCCAAGATGCGGAGCAAATACGTTCACGAAACCGGCGCGGTCCCGCCACCTGGGGCAACGCCGGTGGATGAAGATGCGTCGGCATAATCACCACATCCGTATACCTCCATTTGTTGATCCAAGTTGTGTTTTCAAATTCGTTTGCGCGATGGTAAAATGGATTCGCCCATACCTAGGAGAAAAAATGTCGCACCTCGAAATCCAGATGCCGGACTCGACGGAACAGTTCATCCAAGAGCAGGTCGCGGCAGGAAAGTTCGCGTCCGCCAGTGAATACGTCGTCGATCTTGTGGAGCAGGACCGCCAGCGAGCCGCTCGTAAGGACTTGCAAGAGTTGCTTCTAACGGGCCTCCAGTCCGGCCCAGGAATTGAGGTAACTCCGGAGTATTGGGAGGCGAAGAAACAGGCGTGGCGTTCTCGCCACCAAGGTAAAGCGGACTCATGAGTTACCGCCTTCAGAAATCGCCAGCCGCCGACAAAGACACGGATGAAATTACTGACTATCTGACGGAGCGAAGTTTCCGCACTGCGGAGCGATTCCTGAATCAAGTGGAGTCCACCTTGGAGAAGATTCGCCTCGATCCTACGCTGGGGATGCATCTTAGAGTCGAGGA
The DNA here is from genome assembly GCA_964444865.1 of uncultured Pirellulaceae bacterium. GTDB lineage: Bacteria > Planctomycetota > Planctomycetia > Pirellulales > Pirellulaceae > SXOA01. The sequence goes on from CAYUJE010000022.1 coordinate 22,552, forward strand.
GCCCGAACTTCGAGGAGTCCTGTGGCACCGGGTGGATGGCTTTCCGAATTACCTGATCTTCTTCATGGTGGAAGACGAATTGATTCGTGTTCTGAGAGTTCTTCATGGAGCACGCGATTGGAAATCTGAACTGCAAGGCTAGTGGTCCGTCTTCCCCACATTCAGCCTCCACCACTCTCCCACCTGGTGCCGTGTCTGATCGGCCTGGCCGCTGTTGTCAATAATGTAGCCGCTGCGGGAACGCTTTTCGTCGAGGGGAAGCTGAGTGGATTCGCGGGCGAGGAAGTCTCGCTCGCTCCAACCGCGCAGCCGCGCACGGGCGAGCCGGATGTCGCGGGGGGCAGAAACGAAGACGATGACATCGCACTGCTTGTCCCAGCCGGCTTCGAAGAGGAGGGCCGCATCCAGGATGAGAACGTTGTTGCCCGCGGCATGTTGGCGGGCAATTTCCTCCTGCAAACGGCCCGCAATGCGAGGGTGTGTGACCGATTCCAAGTAACGCTTCTCTTCCTCATTGCCGGAAGAGAAAACAATTTTGGCAATCACCGACCGGCTTAAAGAGCCATCCAAAGCAATGATGCCTTCCCCCCAGCGTTTGTGCAGGAGGTCAATGACTTCCTGATCGCGCAGCACTTCGTGCCCCACCCGATCGGCATCCAGGACCACGCCTCCAAGGGACCGCATTTGATCCGCCACGAGGCTTTTGCCGCTGGCAATGCCGCCGACGAGGCCGATGAGCAGCCGGGATTGGGGGCTGGGGACTGGGGGCTGGGGATGAGGTTGGTTCATGCTACTGGCTCACATTCTGCCCAGTTGAGGCCGGTTTTTACGTCGATTTTGAGTGGTACGGCCAGTTGGGCCGCGCCGGACATTTCTTCAACCACCATCTTTGAAAGTTGTTCTTGTTCTTCGGGGGGAAACTCGAATACCAATTCGTCATGAATCTGCAGCAGCATCTTCGCCTGCAGTTTCGCTTCTCTCAGCCGCCGATGCAAGTTGATCATGGCCCGCTTGATGATGTCGGCCGCAGATCCTTGAATCACCGTGTTGATGGCAATTCGCTCGGGCAGATTCCGCTGCCGCTTGTCTTGAAGCGAATCGGGATCACGCACGCCGCTGACGGGGCGGCGGCGGCCGGAAATGGTGCTGACGAATCCTTGCTGGCGGCACTGAATGAGCGTCTGACGCATGAATTCATCGACCCCTGGATAGCCGGCGAAATAGGCGTCGATGAACTTGGCTGCGTCGCTCTTGCTGATGTCGATGCTCTTGGCCAGACCGAACGGGCTCTGACCGTAGATGACACCAAAATTGATCGCCTTCGCGCTCCGCCGCATGGCTTTCGTCACTTCGGCGAGAGGCACGCCGTAGACTTCGCTGGCGACCTGCGTGTGAATATCCCGGTCCTCTTCAAACGCCTTCTTCATTACCACATCGCCGGAAAAATGGGCCAGCACCCGCAGTTCAATCTGCGAATAGTCCGCCGTCATCAGCCGCCAACCGGGTGGGCCGGGAAGGAACGCACTCCGGATGGCTCGGCCTTGCTCGGTACGAATCGGGATGTTTTGCAAGTTGGGATCTTGCGAGCTGAGCCGTCCGGTCGCCGCCACGTCCTGCTTAAAGGAGGTGTGGACGCGGCCGGTTTGCGGATGAATCAGTTCTTGCAGCGAGTCGATGTAGGTGCTTTTGAGCTTGGTGTTCTGCCGATACTCCAGAATCTTGGCGGGGAGCGGGTGGAGTCTGGCCATGTCTTCCAAGACTTCGGCATCCATGGCTGGCCCGGTCTTGGTGCGCTTGGTAATCGGCAGCCCGAGGGTGTCGAACAGGAGCTTGGCAAGCTGAATCCGCGAATCAATGTTGAACTCGCCGCCGGCGATGGCGTAGATTTCCTTCTCCAAGTCGGCGATACGAGTGACGAATTCTCCATCCAGTTGGCGCAAACGAGCGCCATCCACACGGATGCCATTGAATTCCAAGTCAGCCAGCACTTCAATCAGCGGAATTTCGAGCCCGGAGAACAGTTCCGCCAAACCCTGCTCCGCCAGTCGCGGCTCAAGAATTTCCAGCAGTCGCAGCGGCACGTCGGCGTCTTCGGCGGCATAGGCGGTGATGAGTGGGACCGGCACGTCTTCCATCTTCTTTTGGTTTTTTCCACTGCCGATCAGCGACTTGATGCTGATGTTCGTGTGCCGCAAATAGCGGCGGGCCAGATCGTCCAAGCCATGCGTTCTTTCGCCAGGATCGAGAAGATAGTCGGCCACCATTGTGTCGAACGCGGCTCCCTTGAGTTCCACGCCGGCTGTCCGCAGCACGACCATGTCGTACTTGATGTTCTGACCGACCTTCTGAATCTCTGGATTTTCGAGCACGGGCCGAAGCAGAGAGATCGCAAGCGCCGGATCAATCTGCGGGTCGGTCGCGGGAGCACGGACTGGAATGTAATACGCTTCCTCTGGCCGGAAACAGAACGAATAGCCCACGATCTCCGCCCACCTGGGCTGAATCGACGTCGTTTCCGTATCCAGCACCAGCCGCTTTTGCTCGGACATTTGGGTCACGAGATCGCGCAGTTCCGCTTCCGTGGCAATCGTTTTATACGTCGCGATCCAAGGTGCTTCTTCGAAACGCGAGGGGTCGCTGGCTGTTGCCGAATCGCCATCTTCCTCTTCCACCGGTGCGTCGGACTCGGGAACGAGGTCATCTCGACTAGCACGAGGAGCCGCAGGCAAATTTGCACTTGGAGGGAGCCGTTTCCCCATTGCCGCCAGTCGCGTAGCGATCTGTCGAAAGCCGCACTCGCGGCAGAGAGCCTCGACGGCGTCGATGTCGAACCGGCCGATGCGGGCGGACCCCCAATCGATCTCTAACGGCACATGCGTATCCAGCCGCACGAGTTGCCGGCTGACGAAGGCTTGCTCCTTGCCGGCGATGATGTTTTCCCGCCGCTTGGTACCGCTGATTTCCGCCGTGTGCTCGTAAATACCCTCCAAGGTCTCGAATTTGGAGAGGAGTTCCTGCGCGGTCTTCGGCCCGATTTGAGGAATGCCGGGAATTCCGTCCACGCTATCGCCGACCAAAGTCTGAAAGTCGACCACCTGGTCTGGGCGAATTCCCCAGGTCGCTTTCAGAGCGACCTCATCAAAGACCTCATTCTTGCGGATGTTGTAGACCTTGACCTGTTCCGCGATAAGCTGGCGGGCATCTTTGTCTCCAGTGACCAGATATGCCGTCCCCCCGGCTTCTGCCACGAGCCGCCCCATCGTCGCCAGCACGTCATCCGCCTCGAAGCCTGGAATGGAAAGCATTGGGATATTGAGAGCTTCCAGAAACCGGTGAATCATCGGAATCTGCAACTGCAAATCAGCCGGCATTTCCTCCCGGTGTTGCTTGTACGCGGGGAAAATCTCATGGCGGAAATTCTCGCCCGGGTGGTCGAAAGCACAGATCAAAAAATCCGCCTTGCGATTCTCAATCAAATCGACCAGATCCCGAATGAAACCCTGCACCGCCCCCACTGGCTGACCACTGGGACCGGTCATTTCAGGCATGGCGTGGAAGACCTGGTAAATGAGCGAATGCGAATCGACGATGTAAACTGACTTGCTCGCCAGGTCGCCGGAAGGGTGTTCTCCCTCCACACTAACCCGAAGCGCATGCGAGGGTTCTTCGCCCGGCGCTGCAGGAGGCGGCGGCGGACAAACCGCGATCACCGGTTCCTGGACACTTGGTTTTTTGCCCGTCTCAGGTTCATCGAACCCAAGCAGCGTCTGTTGTCTGGAAGTTTTAGCCATAGGTATTGGAACCGTCCTGGACGACCGAAACCTTCTTTTTCACCGCGCGAACTGAAACGCGTTAATAAGCGGATTGGACCCGCCCGGAGGAGCGGTTTGATTCATGATTCTTTGTTACTTTGAACGGCCACTTACGTCGAAGCGACTTGCCACAACTCATTGTGGATAAAAAGTTTATGACGATTCCAGTTGACGCAACTTGATTCATGGGGTCAAAAGCTGATTCACCAGGAGTTAGCGGAGTTATAAGGTGTTTTTCAGGGGCTCGATCGGATGCGTGGCGGTATCCCAGTTATCAAATCCCATCCCGGTTCGAACCGGCGACGGGTGGTTGATTGTGGGCCAACCGGAATTGTACACAATTGAACAGTATTCGGCAAGGAGGTGCAAATTGAGCGTAGGGTCCCGTGGATGAAGGAAAAAGGAATTGGTCTCCCACAAAGGCGTGGCGGCAGAGAGGAAGAATGTAAAGTGAACTGAAAGATGATCCACAGGATTGCCTGCGAACATCTCCTGGAAGACGCTCCTGGTTTTTCTATCGTCGCTGAGATCGAACGGTATATCACTTACGGCAATTCATAACAGGCCGCTTCTTCGCTGTTGCGGAGGAGCAGCAGTTTGCCGGTAAGGCAGAGGTTGTTCCAGGTTTTGCCCGTGAGGACCTGAATTTTGCTCAGTTCGCGGAATTCCTCTGGGTCGGCGGCGACCAGGGCGAGCTCGCCTGATTCGCCGAGGACGAGGATTTTGTCGCCAACGCCGAGGACCTGGCCGTGGCCATACCGGCCTCGCTTCCAAGTCGGTTTGAGAGTGGCGATTTCCACGCATTCGAGCACGCCGTCGGAAAGGCCGTAGGCGTGGCCGCCGATGATGGTGACATTGGTGAATTTAGTTTTGAGGACCCGCGCGTTCTGTTCCAGCGAGGAAACCTCCCATTGGCCCTGCTCGAGCTTCACAGAAATCAGTTCCGAGCCGGTGCCGTAACCTTTGCTGAGCAGCAGTTGATCGTTCCCCACGAAGTGGGTTTGCGAGGAAGTGGCCGGGCCGTTGCTTTTGCCGGGCCAGTCGTGCGACCAAAGTTCGTCGCCGGTCTTGATGTCGTTGCCGGTGACTGTGTCTTCGTTGACGATCACGATTTGCCTCTGGCCGCTGAGCGTTATAAGGCTGGGAGAAGCATAGCTGATTTGCCGGTTGCCCCCTTCCCAGGCGACTTCGCCGGTGGATTGGTCGTAGGCGATAAGAGACTTGGAGTTGTTCAGTGGACCGCCCGCGGGAATGACGACGAGGTTGTCTACGAGGAGAGGCGAACCGGCTCGCCCCCACATCACGATTACCTCAGCCGGAACTTGCTTGAGCTCGTAGCGAGCGAGCAGATCGTCCTTCCAAAGGAGTTTCCCCGTCGCCCCATCGAGGCAGCGCATTACGCCGGTTGCCCCGAGTGCATAGACCTTGCCGTTATGAAGGGTCGGTGTGGAGCGAGGGCCGACGCCCCCCAGCACATTGAAATGGCGAGCCAGAATGCTATGCCCCCAGACCGGCTTGCCGGTCGCAACTTCGTAGCAAGTGACCCACTCTTCATCCCCGCGCTGCTCCATCGTCACTGCAAAGCCATTTTGTACGCTGAAGGCGGACCATCCCGCGCCGATCTTTTGCCGCCAGAGTTCCTTGGGTGGCATGGCGGTCCAATCGTCCGCCAGTTTGGGGCCTGGAAGATAATTATTGCGGTCAGGGCCGAGGAACTGCGGGAAGTCCGTGGGAGTGGTGGTTACAAGGTCAACTTTCGTGGGTTCGCCGACAATTGCGACCTTGCCAAGTTTGGCATCGGCTCGCTTGGTGCCTCGCGGTGCCCACCTGGGAAACATATTGCCGTCGACCCCCGCAATTTCGAAGAAATAGAGGAACACGCCAATCGACATCGGTACCGCCAAGAACGTGAGCAGTCGCACCAAGCCCGGGTAGCTGCTGCGGATCACGAACCAGAGAAAGAGGGTGAGCGTGGCGATGAAGCCGAGGATGAGCGTGGAAAGATTTAGGACGGCGTCATCGAACCCTGGAATGCGGGCCGCAATCGAATCGTGCCCCAGCCGCGTGATGACAATGGCCAGGACGCAAAAGACAATCAGGAACGACGCCACTTTGCCGGGAAAATATCGGAGCGGCCTGGGAATAGTCGGGGTCGGGGGAGCCTGCTTCGTCTTCACTTCGGTCATGAAATCATCCGGTTCTCTTGTGGTTTCTTCCTCTTCATTTTATTGCCACCCATGTTCTTGCCGTCACACTTGAATTTGGCAAGAATTTGGATGGAAAGAATAAAATCAAGGCTAATTCCGCCTTCATTTTACGTTCTTAACCGTTTTGAGATAGGCGTACAGATCCGCCAGGTCCAAATCGGACACATCGTTGAGCAGGCCGCTGGGCATAAGCGAGACGCGGCCTTTTTTCATGGAAAGTATCTCGTCCCCGGCGATGCGGATGGTGGTGTCCGGCGTCGTCTGCACGAGCGTGCCGTCCGGCGATTCATAGACAATCAGTCCGCTGTAGACCTTGCCGGAACTGGTGGCGATTTGCGTGGTCTGGTACGGCGGGGCGACTTCCTTGTGGGGATCGAGAATCGAGCCGAACAAGTCCTCTCGCGAGAACCGGGCCGCTGCTCCCGCCAGATTCGGTCCGAGCGGACTGTTCCCGGCATGGCACTTGTGACACGCCTTCTTCTGAAACAGAGCCAACCCTCGCTGCTCATCACCACTCGGCCAATCCACTTTCTTCAGCCGGGCCAGCCACTGCTCTGCCGTGGCATCTCCAAATCCGGCAACTTTCTTGGCGACAGCCGGATGCTCTTTCTCCAGCCAGTCGAACCAGGGCTTGTAAGCGGCGAGGAGTTTTTTTTGTTCTTTGGGTTCTTCGATCTTGATGTCCTGCTTGGTCCACGTTCGCAGCAGGTCCGCGAGAGCGTCTCGTGTGGATTTGTTTTCCAGACTGTGGCAAAGTTGGCGGAGAGCGGAGACGGCGGCAGCTAGCTCGGCATCGCTTGGTTGTTCGCCTATGGACTTCATGGCGGTAGCAGAGGCTTCTACAACATCGGGCTGCGTGGAGGAAAGCCCTTCGAAAAACATCGTCGAGTCTTTGGAATGCGGATATTTGGCAGCCGCGAGAATAATAGAATCGCGCACTGCCGTATCCAACCAGGCAATGCGAAGTTGATGTAGGGCTTCATCCTCTGGAAGCTCGCCGACGAGTCGCACGAGTTCATTCGTCCACCGAAACGAGGTCCCCACCTGCTTAAGTAAACGCCGCGTAGCCGCCATTCGCGTTTCTGGTGGCATCTGGGCCAATAATAGCGAGTGGAGGGGCGAATTAAGCCTACTATCGGTAGCGATTAGGGGGGCCAAAGTCGGATCCTTTTCGTAAAGTGCGCCAATCAGTTCTCCCATCCGTAGCGGCCAGTTTCGGCTGACTTCCCCGTCTTCATCAAGGGCTTCAAACAGACCTGATACTGTTCTGCGACTTGCTCCTTTGCTGCGTTGTCCCGGCGAAAGGGAAATAGTGATGAGGTAGTGAATTGCCTGGTAGTTGGGAAGGTATTCTTGGGTAAAGAATGTTGTCTCCCGGTCCAGGAGGCCGCCATCGGACACTTCGAGCATGGCCAGCAGCCTCGCGAGCTCCGGGTTGAGTTCTTCGTTAAATGTAGGGAATTGCCCCGCCAGCAACGTCCCGTATTCCTTGCGAACCGCTGCTACATCTTCAGCGGATGCGTTGGCGGAAAACCCTGCAATCACACCCTCAGTCTTGGGGTCCGGGTTAATGTCCCCGAGCGCCAGTTGCATAAGTCGCAGTGCATTGAAACGAGTCGCCAGGTCATCGCCTTCGATAAACTGTTCAAATGCTGCGCCGAACTGGTCGGGCTTTAGTCCACGGCGCTGCCAGAATCGCCAAAGATCATCCACGCTGGATTGTGACTTGTCGGGAAGCGGCGTGAGCAACAGTGCATCGGCCCGCAGGATGGTAAAATAAGTTCGGGGCGACTGTTCTTTAATAAGTGCAAGTTGCGAGTCTGCAAAACGGAGTTCGGCATCTATTTCATCGCCGGTTCCAGCCAGGTTGGCGATTGCTTGCCACAGGGCGTGTTCGTAACGAACGCTGGTATCGTTGGAAAGTGCACCGCCGTCCGCGTGAGCACGACGAGCTCTTTCTGCTAGAAACTGGGCGGCTTCCCGTTGCCGCGACTTTCTACCGAGTGACCAAACGATACGGCTGGCGCATTTCCAGTGGCCCGAGATGTCCAGATCGAGGGGCGCTTTGACGTCCGGCAATGGGAGCAACTCGCTGGCTTCAAGGACGGTCACACCGCCGAAGAGTTCCGTGACAATTTCCGCGGCACGACCCCGCTCTATCTCGCTTCGGCCAGCATCTTGCAATGCCGTAATAAACTCTTGGCGACCGAGTTTGCGTGCCCTGCTGACCCATTCGGTCCGCGACCACGAGGCTAGGGGCTGCGGCACTCTGAGAACGTCGTCCACTGCTTTCTGCGGTTCGATCTCCAACGGCTTCTCTGCATCGACAGTTTTCTCTCCTTCTTGCTGATCCTTTCCACGGTAAGTGACTCGGAATACGCTTCCTCGGGTGTGACGGCCACCGATTGCAACCAACATATCTCCCTCGGAACCCACGGCAATATCAACTGGGGCAAATCCGGTCTCGCCCGTCGTTTCCAAGAAGGTAAAGCACTCCGCCTCATCCAATGGTTCATCATGAAGATTCCTAAAGTAGTAGATCTTCCCCAGTGTCCAGCAGGCCGAAAAAATTGCGCCGCGATACTCCTCTGGAAACTGCGTGTGCCGATAGACAATGAGTCCCGTCGGACTGCCTCGTCCGATTGCGGCTAGCCGACGAACAACGTCGGGGAAGTAAGCGGGCCGGTTCCAGCTTCGCTGGTGACCTTGCAGGACCCAGCCGTGGTGCATGCCTTCGCCGACATCAAAAAGGCGGGTGGGGGCGTACCAGGGGAGATGATGGTCCCGCTCGCCGTCGCTATCGACCGTGAAGAGCTGGCCGAAGGCGTTGAAGTCGAGGTCGTAGATGTTTCGAAAGCCGTGGGCGAAGATTTCCGAGCTTTTGCCGTCGGGGGAGAAGCGGAGGATGGCAGCGGCTTCGGGTTTTTTCACGGGGGAAGTCGGGAGCGTGG
>CAYUJE010000023.1:0-31484 GCA_964444865.1 uncultured Pirellulaceae bacterium
AGCGCCGCCTCGCGCCGCTCCAGCTCGCTACACTTCGGACAGACAGACGACTCCGCTTGCTCGGCCATCATGGCCACAGACTAAACCAACCGGCCAGAAATCACCAAGAGAAGTATGAACGGCTACAATCCGAGTTGGCCACGGCTCCCGCAAATCGGACCTTTCATCACGACCTCACCCGAGTCGGCATCCTGATTGATTGTCCGCTTGCCGCAGGAGCCAGTCAGCAGATGGCTCGGCGGGTTGAAGTCGCTGGGAGTTCGCCGAGACGCTGCAGATTCTGCCGCGCCCCCAGCAGGCGGCGATGTTTTAGCGGAACAATTGGGGTGAATGCTAAAGAGCTATGCGCTGCATTGGGACGCTGATTAATACACGGATGAACGACTGACCCAACTTGAAGCCTGTTCCTGGTTTCCGGTTGGACCCTTCGTTGCCAGGATGAAACTCGCGGCGTCCCTGGGTATGCTACGGCATCAATTCCGTGTGCTTTGGGAGCTTTCTCATGTTGTGCTTGTTTCGGTTGCCTCGGCTGTTGCTCTTCTTTGGGCTGGCAGGCTGCTGCTGGGAGCCCACGCTGGTGGCCGCCGAGGAGGTTCTCGATCCGGCGTCGGCCAAGCCCGATGCCAAGGGGGACATCCTGTGGTATGACGTGCAAAATCTGAATCTTGAAGGGAAAGGCTGGTCGGAGACCAAAGCGTTTTACGACCGCTTTCCCGCCAAAGCCGAGGGGAAAGTTCGTCCCGAAGTTTGGAACCTGAGCAGGCATAGCGCGGGCCTGGCGACACGGTTTGTGACCGATGCCCAGACCCTTCAGGCCCGCTGGACGCTCACCAGCAAACGGCTGGAGATGCCGCATATGCCCTCGACGGGAGTGAGCGGCTTGGATCTGTATGTGAGGGGGGAGAACGGAAAGTTTCGCTGGCTGGCGAATAAGAGTCCCAGCGGGGAGACGACATCCCTGGAACTCGCGAATGCAATTCCCCCGGGGAAGCATGAGTTTCTGCTCTATTTACCGCTCTACAATGGGGTAACGTCGGTCGAAATCGGCATTCCCAAGGCGAACTTCCTCGCCCAGCCTCCGGCTTACGACGAGGCTCATGCCAAGCCGGTCGTTTTTTATGGGACGTCCATTTGCCAGGGAGGCTGTGCTTCGCGCCCCGGCATGGTTCACACCGCCATCCTCGGCCGCTGGCTGCAGCGTCCGGTGATCAACCTGGGTTTCAGCGGCAACGGGCGGATGGAAAAGGAAGTCGCCGAGCTCATGGCGGAACTTGATCCGGCCTGTTTTGTGATTGATTGCCTGCCCAACATTGGGGCCAAGGAAGTGGAAGAGCGGACCGCAACGCTCGTCAAGATTCTGCGCGAAGCGCATCCGAAAACGCCAATTCTTCTCGTCGAGGATCGCAACTACACCGACAGTTTCTTCAATTCAGGCAAGCGCGAGCGGAATGATGCGAGTCAGGCCGCGCTGCGGAAAGAATTCGAGAAGCTCCAAGCCGCCGGCGTGGAACATCTCCATTATCTGGAAGGAAAAGACTTGCTCGGCGATGATGGCGAAGGGACCGTCGATAGCAGCCATCCCACCGATCTGGGTTTCATGCGGCAAGCCGAGGCGTTTTACAAAGTGCTGGCAAAGATTCTCAAATAGCCCTGCCATTCGCGCTATGCCTTAACCATTTCAACCGTTTTCACCTCAGGAGACACTTCATGCGTAAGTCCACTCGATTACTCGCTGGTCTGATGACCTGCACCTTCCTCGCCTCCTTCGCTGCTGCGTGGTGGGTGGATGAATATAAGAGCGGCATCCTCTGGCCGGAGCCCAAGGTGATGGATGCCGGGCCGGTGGGGGGACCGCCGGCGGATGCGGTGGTGCTGTTTGATGGCAAGAGCATGGAGGCCTGGGAAGGGGGCGACAGGTGGAAAGTGGAGAACGGCGTGGCGACAGCGGCGGGAGGAGGGATCACTTCCAAACAGAAATTCGGCGATTGTCAGTTGCATGTGGAATTCGCCACGCCGGAAAAGGTGGAAGGTTCCGGCCAGGGACGGGGGAACAGCGGCGTCTATTTGATGGGGCAATATGAGCTGCAAATTCTCGATTCTTACGACAACCAAACCTATTTCGACGGCCAGTGCGGCAGCATCTATAAGCAACAGCCGCCGATGGTGAACGTTTGCCGTAAGCCGGGAGAATGGCAGACCTATGACATCGCCTTCACCGCGCCGCGATTCAACGACGACGGCAGCGTGAAGACGCCGGGCTACATGACCGTGCTGCACAACGGCGTGCTCATTCACAACCACTATGAACTGCAAGGAACGACGTCTTACACCGAGCCGCCGAAGTACCACAAGCATGGCGACAAAGAGTCGCTGAGCATCCAGTTCCACGGCAACCCGGTGAAGTTCCGCAACCTTTGGCTGCGAGAAAACATCGAGCCGCTGGTGGGGAAGAAGCCGTAGCTACAGGCGGCCTGCCCGCAGCTACGAAAACACCCCGGAGCCAAAGAGCTCCGGGGTGCGGATTTGATCTGAGATCTATCTTGGCGGTTACTTGTCGCCTTCCGCTTCTTTGGCGGGTTCCTTGGCTTCTTCCTTGGCTTCTTCCTTGGCTTCTTCCTTGGCGTCTTCCTTGGCGTCTTCCTTGGTGTCTTCCTTGGCGGGCTCTGTCGCATCTTCCTTGGCCGGTTCTTTAGCTCCTTCATCTCCCTTCTTTTCTTCCTCGGTCACTCCCCCTTCACCAGCCGGAGTTTTGGCTGCATCCCCCTCCGCTTTCTTGGTGCCGTCGTCAACCACGCCACCCGTCGCGGCCTTCATGGCCTCCGTCATTTTGAGGGGATCCCCCTGGGGGGCGGCCTTCGGCTTTTCGCCACCGCAACCGACGAGCAGGCCGACAACCAACAGGCTAACGAGCACGAGCATCTTCTTCATCACGAGTCTCCCTAGTTAAGTAATTGCCGAGTGGCCCGCCCAAAAAGGGGAGGGCTCTGGCGACAGAAAGGTCGGCATGAAGCACGACCACGGACTTTAAGAGCCGTCGAGCAGCCCGTTTATTCCCGGCGGTCAAGAAATTGTGTTATGGGTGCCCCTCTTTCGCGGGTCCTTCTTTCAAAGTTGCCAAGAATTCCACCAAGTCCCGGACGTCGAACTTGGTCAGGTGCTTGGTCAGGTCATCCGGCATGGCGGACTTGGCGGGGCGGCGCTGCTCGATGTCCTCCTTGGCGAGTGAGATCAGTTTTCCCTCGGCCGTCATGAGATCGAGGGTGTTGTCCGTTTCCTTTTTGATGATCCCGGTGAAAGACTGGCCGTTGGAATCGAGAATCAGGACCGATTCAAATCCCTTGGCGATGGCTTTGTTCGGTGCGACCAGCGATTCGAGCAGGTATTTTCGCGTTTTGGCCGGGTCGGCTGCCAATTTGGAAAGGTCGGGGCCGACGTCTCCGCCGCTCCCCGCCGCCCGGTGGCAGCGAATGCAGGAGACCTGGGTCCGCTCGCGGAAGATGACCCGCCCCCGTTCGGCGTCTCCCCCTTCCAGGCAATCGAGATACGGGGAAACCACCGCGTCGTCCGCCGGCAGTCCGCTTTCGTATTTGGCCAGTTTAGATTTGATGTCTCCTGCCGCCCGCCGCCGGGCTGCTTCCACCAAATCCAGCCGGGCCGCAGCGGGAAATTCGCCGCTGGTCAGCACATCGAGGGCTTTCGAAAATATGGCGTTCGTCCCCGGCTGCGTGAAATTGGCCAGCGAAGCCAGTGCCGCTTGCCGCTCAATCACGTCCCCCTGGAGAACGGCTTCTTCCATGATGGGCAACGCATCGGTCGGCTTGAGTCTGAGCAAGATGTTGCGGGCCGCCGCGCGGACGAGGGAGGCATCGTCCTTCAAGGAAGTATCTACGGCTTTCTCCAGGCCGGAGTCCTTGAGCGTGGCGAGTGCTGTCAGCGAATCAGCCCGTGTTTGAGGAGGCTGGGCCTTATCGGCGAGCAAGGCAAACAGGGCCGGACTGACTTCTTTGATTCCCAGTCCCGCCGCCACCTTGGCTCCTTCTGCCTGCACCTTCGGCGAGCCGCTGAAGATGCCGGGCAAGTTCGTCCGGAGCGCGACGGCTGCAGGTTCCAGTTCGCGGACCGGCAGTGGACGCCAGGAATTGAGAACGCGATCCTTGGGGGAAGGCTTGTCCCACGTTTGCAGCATCGCCAATGCCTCCAGCCGCAGATTGTCCGGTGAGCTTTTCCTGGCGGCGAACGCGGCAATGGCGTTGGCGTTTTCCGGCGTCCCTAGCCGATAGTTGGCGTTGAGCACGCGGCGCAGGAGGGCATCGTCGGTGGAACCGCGCGTGATGAGCGCCGCCAGTTTCGGCAGCGCCCCTTCCAGCGGCAAGTCGTGAATCGCTCGGGCAGCCTCCACCACCACCAGCGGGTCGATGTCATTCAGAAAAATCGCCACCTGTTCACTGCCGAGCTTGCGCATCGCCACCGCTGCCGCCAGGCGGACCGCGGCCGAAGGATGTTTGGAGAGTTCCGCGAGTCCCTCGCCGCTCCCTGCGCTGCCGGCCAGCCCCATGATTCCCGCATGCCGCAGGACGGGGTCCTGGCTGTTGTTCATTTCGAGCATTACGGCCAGCGGACCGAGAGAATCTTTGCGACCAACGTTGCCGAGCGCGAGCGCGGTAAAATAGCGGACGCGCGGGCTCTCGTCTTTCAGGAGTTTGACCAGCCCGTCCACTGCGGCAGCCGATTTAGCTTCGCCGAGAACTTTCGCTGCCTGAGCGCGGATTTCGGCTTCCTCGTCGGCCAGCAATGGCAACAGCGGGGCGAGTATTTCGGAACCCTTGGATTCGTGCCTGGCAACTTGCGCTGTCCCCCAGATACCATGCAGCCGAGCAAGCACGCCTAGTCCCTTGAGGGCGACCTCGGTCAAGGCGGCGACTTCTTTTTTATCCGCCAGGGCGAACTGCGCTTCCTGCCGCACGCGGCGGTCAGCGTGGGCCAACAGCTTGGCGAGTTCCTCCGCGGACCGCTGGGAAAAACCTTCCGCCAGCAGTTTCTTCACTTCGTGCACTTCAGCCGAAGCCGAAATTTCGGGCGAAGAGTAGCGATAAATCCGTCCCTTCCCTTCGCCGTTCCAGCCGTTTACCCAATCGGTGAGATAGACGCCGCCGTCAGGACCGAAAGCGACATCGGTGGCCAACACTCTCCATAACGTTTCCTCCGCGTCAACTACTTCAAAGCCCGCCCCTTTCGGCTTGTTGCGAAAGGTTCGTACGCCACTGTTGCCGGGGCCGCCGCGGAAATCGACCAGAAAGAAGCGGTTTTTGTAGTGCTCGGGCAAGCCGGTTCCCGGATAAAAGGCGAGGCCCGAAGGGCCGCTGGCGAGGTTGGCGAGCGGCGGCACGATGTAGGCCGGCTGGCCCTCGTGGAAAGGGTGCCAGATTTTTTCGCGATTGAACGGGCCCCGATCGGGGAGATATTGATACTCCATCCGCCAGCCGCTGTCGCCACCTTGCACGACATAGACCCAGCGGGCCTGATCGCCGCTGTCGGAGTTGTTGTCGCCGGTGAAGAGATTGCCGTAGTCGTCGAAGGCGAGCTCCTGCGGATTCCGCAGGCCGGTGGCAAAGACTTCGAGCTTGCTGCCGTCGAGTTCGCAGCGGAGAACGGCCCCGCACTGTGGATGGACGATTTGCTTTCCTTCCCGCGTTGTCACATTGAAACCGCGGTCCCCAATGCTGAAATAGAGCCGGCCATCGGGGCCGAGAATCAAACCATGCATGTCGTGCCCGCGAAAGGCGAACCGCACGCCATAGCCGGTCTGCAGCACTTCTCGCTCGTCCGCCTTGCCGTCCCCATCCTTGTCCGACAGCCGCCAAAGATTGGGGATGTTGGTGTAGTACGCGTCGTTCCCGCGAACCAGCACGCCGGCACCGGTCCCTTCTTCGATCTTGTTGAAGCCGGAAGCGAAGACGGTGGCCTTGTCTACTTTGCCGTCGCCGCTGGTATCTTCGAGCAGGCGGATGCGGTCATCCTGCCGCGTGTAGTCGACGGCCTTTTCCTTGAGGTGCCGCTGGATGTAAGCCAGACGATCGGCAACGGTCTGAGCCGCCAGGTCTTCATCGAGCCATTCGCCGTGATTGCGATTATCGGCAATGGCGGTTGTCTGCCGGAACGTTTCGCAAACAAAGAAGCGGCCCCGATTGTCGATGAAAAACGCCACGGGATTGGCCAGCAGCGGCTCCGCGGCGACGACTTCTACTTTGAGATCGGCGGGAACCTTGAACCCGCTGAGGGCCTGCTCCGCCTCCTGGGAAGCAGCGGCGATTTGTGGCTCCTGCGGTGGCGGCGGATCTTCACCCCAGGCGACAAAGGAGAATAGCGAAAAGCCAAGAAGCAGCAGGGACGAGCGAAACCAATTCATGGGAGATTTTGCCGCCAAGGGGGAGACGCGGCGAATAGGAAAGATGAGAATGGGAAGGTAGGTATCAGCAATCCTAATTGCTGACGAAAATAATGACAATTACCGGCGACACTAGCCCGACGCGCAAGCGAGGGAAATCGCGACTTGTCGCTCGGCTGCGCGTCGGGCTAGTGTCTCGCAAGGCAGGTCCCATGGCAGTTCGTTGTTCCAAGTGTGGCGAAGAACTTCTAGGTCCGGTCAATCGCTGCTGGAAGTGCGGCCAGCAGTTCACCGCCCGGTCCGATGCCGGCGGTCTGCCGCCGGTTCGTTATGCTCCCGTGGACCTTCCCAGCGACGTCGTGATGGCCGAACTTTCCGGTGGACCGGTCACGGCGAATGTTCAGGGTGACGCTACCGTGGAGGCCAAAACTGCACCGGAAGTGAATGCTCCAGCCGCGAACGTGCCCGGCGGAACATCGGTCCGCACGGGGTCTCCCTTCGTCAGGGGAGCCGTCATGCAACCGGTGACAACGCCAGCGTTTCCGCGCAACCCGCTGGCCCCCGGTATATCCTCCCGCGTTCCCGGGCCTCCGGGTCACGATCTGCTCGCCGTCGCCGGAGCCATCATCGCCATCTTGATGGGGATTTTCGCGCTCGGCATTGCCTGGATTCAGTCCTGGGTGACGATCAGCGCCGCGGTGGTTATCGCCCTCGTAGGCTTTGCCATGGGTATTTGGGGGCTGCATTCCAAACATCGCGGATGGGCCCTTTTAGGAATCTTGATTTCCTGCGCCGGCATTGGGATGGCCACTTACACAGGTGCCATCCTGGTCTACCAACTCCGCCTGGAGCGGCAAGAGGCCATTGAAGCGGACCCGGAATTGCTGCCGTAATAGACTGCTAAAGTACTCCTCACGCTCCGCGTGAGGAATCATCTCGCGGAGCGAGATGAGTACTGTTCTTGTCCAGCCAGGCCACAATCGCATCGGCTGTTCCTGGATTAGTCGCCAGCGGAATCCTGTGGACGTCGCAAACCCGCATCAGGGCCGAAACATCCGGCTCGTGCGGCTGAGCGGTGAGCGGATCGCGAAAGAAGATGACCGCAATAATTTTTCCCTCTGCCACCCGCGAGCCAATCATTAGATCGCCCCCCTCCGGGCCATGAGCGACGCACTCGACCTGGAGGGTCAACTCTTTGTTAAGCAGCAAGCCCGTGCTGGCAGTGGCGACCAGCGGATAGCGCCGAAACAGCGGCAAATTTCGCCGCACAAAGTCCAGCATGGCCTGTTTCTTCTGGTCATGGGCGATGAGGGCGATCATGGTTAGACCCGCGGGTGAAAAGTGATAAACGAAGCAACTGGAAGCATATCCTAGTCGTGGAGTTTAGGACTCAACCAGAGATGACAAGTACGATTCCTAACTGCCACCTGGCAATTAAACCATCCTAACAAATCTGCACCCATCGCCGCTTCACTCGCCAGAACATTGCTTGGGTATTGCCTCCTAAACGGTGTTGCCGCGGGGTTACTCAGTGTTTCCGTATGCGACGAGTCGGGCAAAAGTAACCTGAAGGGTAATTTTTGATGTTGCGCTATTTCGTACGCCGCGGCCCGAGGGAAAAATCGCCACGACCCAAGTGGAGTGCGGCGTGGTGTCTGCCGGCGTATTCCGGATCAGTCCGGGAGGAAAGCCCTTCCGCACGCCGTGGAATTCGTGCAGGGCCAGTGCCAATTGGCGGACATTGCTCGCGCACTTTACATTTCTGGCGTTGGCCCGCGCGTATTGAATCGCGGGCAAGAGGAGGGCCCTCAGGATGCCGATAATGGCAATCACGATGATCAGTTCGATGAGCACGTCGTTTTCCTGTCGGGAGAACTAGTCCGTGTATCAAGCTGCAATAATGCTTAGAATTGTAAGCATTAGGGCAACGGATTCAGTCTCGCAGGGATGTCGGTTTTCTCCCAAGGCTCAAGGAACCCATGAACGATCGACTTCGACTGAATCGCCGCGAATGGCTGGGCACGACAGCAGTCGCATTGTCGCTGTCCGCCTGCGGGATTCCTCGTTCGGCCAGCAGCGCTCCACCCCAACGCCCGCGCGTAGCGGCAGTAGTCACTGAATTCACGTACCGCAGCCATGCTCATGTCATTTTGGAGAATTTTTTGGAGCCGTACTACTTCAACGGCCAATTGACCGATCCAGGCGTGGACGTCGTCAGCCTCTATGTCGATCAGTTCCCCAGCAGCGACATGGCTCGCAGCGTGGCGAAGCAATATGGAATCGAGATTTTTCCCTCGATTGCCGAAGCACTTCAGCTCGGCGGGAAGTCACTGGCGGTAGACGGTGTCGTGTCGATTGGGGAGCACGGCAACTATCCGTCGACTGATCGCGGACAGCGCAAGTATCCGCGAAAGCGGTTTTTCGATGAAATTGCCGCCGTCTTTCGTAAAAGTGGACGCGTGGTGCCGCTGTTTAACGACAAACACTTGTCGTATCGGTGGGACTGGGCCGATGAGATGATGAAGGTCGCGCGAGAATTGAAAATTCCCTTCATGGCAGGGAGTTCCGTTCCCTTAGCCCAGCGTCGCCCACCGCTGGAATTGCCGGGTCAGCTGCGGATCGAAGAAGCGATCTCGATCCATAGCGGAGGGCTTGAGTCGTACGACTTTCATGCCCTGGAAGTATTGCAGTCCCTAGTCGAAGCGCGCAGCGGCGGCGAGACGGGGGTCAGCGAGGTTCAACTGCTCGAAGGGGATGCTGTCTGGCAGGCGGCTGAGCAGGGACGTTGGAGCTACTCTCTGGCCGAAGCGGCAATGCGGGCTGGGGCGGGCAAGGACGTGGGAAAGCTGCAAGACTTTGTGGAACTTGTGGACGGCAAGCAGCCTCCGGTCCATGCCATTCTGATCAAGTATCGCGATGGATTGCGAGCCACGGTGCTGCGGATTGGGAACAGTGCCACCCGCTGGAACTTCGCCTGCCGGCTGGTGGGAAAACCGGAGCCGCTGGTAACGAGCTTCTACGTCGGACCGTGGGAGAATCGCAACCTGTTCAAGGCGCTCTCTCACGCGATACAAACTCATATTCGCGAAAAGCAAGCTCCGTATCCGGTCGAGCGTACACACCTGGTCACCGGTGTGCTCGCTGCCGCGATGGATTCGCGGTTTGAGAAGGACAAACTTCTGACGACTCCTTACCTGGAGATTGCCTACAAGCCACGAGACTTTCGCGCGCTGCGCGAGATGGGAGAGTCTTGGAAAGTCATTACCGAGGATCAGCCTCAGCCCAAGGGAATCAATCCCGGTGGCCCGAGACCGAAAAAGTAGTTGAGCGGCCGTTCGGTTTCACTTGGGGGCCACGGCGGGCAGATTCCAGCGGACCACTTCCAGGTGCGTTTTGTCGTCGTCTCCGCGGAAGGAATACGACGTAACCAGAGTGCCATCTTGAAGCTGCACGGTCGGGCCAAAGCCACCCCCCTGGGACTTGCCAAGGGGCGTACGGGTATCGAGCATCAGCCGGTCGTGATTAAAATTCACAGAGAATCCATCGTCGGACTCCTCGCCGACGAGGGCACGTACCCCGAGAGGCGGATGCAAGTCGCGCACTGTAAACGTTAGCAGCAACCGCCTGTCGTTCAGCCGCAGCAGCGACATATACATCTCGCCGTAGTTGCCAAAATCGCGGATGCGGTCGAACGACTTTCCGCCGTCCGCGGACGAGAAGAGGATGAAGTGGTCGGCTTGGTCATTCCCCGCCTGAATGGGCCGTTCCTTGATTGGCAGTTCGTTACTATCGACCCGAACCAGAGCCCAAATCTTGCCCGAGCGAGCCTGCCAGAGCCAGGTTTCTCCTCCAAAGAATCCATACTGACTCTTGAAATTCTGCGGTTCGCACTTCTGCGATTGGTCCCAGGTCTGGCCGCCATCGGTGGATCGCCAGACAAGGTACGGTCCGCCTCCGCCATCGTAGTCCACCCCCAACAGTAGCGAGCCGTCCGCCAGTTCCAACACGTTGCGAGTTGTATGGTTGCTGGCCTTCGGCTTGAGCTGTTCAGATTCGACTCGAATGGAATTCCAGGTGCGGCCTCCGTCCGTCGAACGGTGCAAGAATCCGGTTGTGTAGCCCCACTTGTTGCGGACATCATTGGCGAGCAGATGCCCGGTGATAAAAATGGTGCCGTTCTTCAGCACCGTCAAATACGGTTCGCGGCCGAGCAGATCAAGTAAATGCGGATCGGACCAGGTCCTGCCGCCATCCGCAGAGCGAAACAATAACGTCTGCTCCAGAACTTTGCCCCCCTCCCGCGGATGCTGATGAAACGCCGTTACCAGCAGTTCGCCACTGGGCAGCTGAGCGATGCACGGCTTGTAGTCGTCCGCGGCTCCGAGGGGAATCCGCTCGCAGGCGAGTTTGTCTGGGAGCATTGCTTTGGGGTTGACGATGGAAATATCCTGCCGTGCCAGGCGAAATGAGTCCATCACAATTGATTGATCGACCTTGCCGTAGGCATCGTCGCCACCGATGTGTCCGAACACCAAGATCGTTCCGTCCTTCGCCTGCACGGTGCGAGGATAGTACGCAGTTCCGGGAATGTCGAGCTTGTGCCAGTTCTGGCCAGCATCGCTTGTCCAGTGGATTCCACTGGTCGCGAGGTGCAGAATCGGCCCCTCGCGCGTCGCGAGCAGTTCTGGCTGGCCACTGTGCGGCAGCACGGAGTGGCCTGCCTGCTGGGGGAGCCACGATTCATCATTTTTCCTGAGAGTGTTCTGCCAGCGCTTGGTGTCGTCCGCCCGTCTGAAAATGCACAGCAAATCGCCACTCGCGAGTTCCGCGACGTCAAACTCCTCTGTCCAACCCCCACGCTGCGCCGCGGGGATCGCTGCCACGGGGCCTTTCCAGGTTCGGCCACTGTCCGACGAAATGAGTAGTACCGGCTCCACAGCTTTACTGAACTCGAGCCGCGTTTGGCTGCCAGCGGGAGCCTGCGTCATACCTGCCAGTAAGACGATCCGGCCGTCGCGCAACACGCGAATTCTTCGGGGCCACGTCGAATACTTGGCGCTGTCCAGCGGAAGCTCGGGCTTGCCCCACGTCTTGGCACCGTCACGGGAACGCTGCAAGAACCCTGTCTGAGGGAGATCCTTGTCGTAGGGCAGATAGAAGCCGAAAACGCCACGGAGGATGGTGCCATCGGCCAGTGCTACTTGCGCCTCGTTGGTAACTCCGTTCATACAGGACTTGAAAGAGTCAGCACTGGCGGGCTGCCAGGTCTTTCCGCCATCGGTCGAGCGAATGTAAACGTTGCGAAGGTCAAGACCCGTCATGTCATAGCCGGGCTGGCCCGTGGGAGGCCAAGCCAGACGCTGTTGAATCGCCTTGGGGGCCTGCGGTCGCCCCTCAGTCGGCCCTGTCGCCTGGGTGAAGCTGACCATCAGGCTGCCATCCGGCATCGTCCAGGCACCGACCCAACTGGTAAAGCCCGGCTTCTGCGGCGAATGAAAGACCGTCTGCCGTTGGTGGTCAGTGACCGAGAACTCGTCAGCATAGGCGGGCGCGACGAACTCGTGCAGGGCAAGTGCGGCAAGCAATACCGGCAGCGGCGATAGGGACCCGTGAGTCATCGGTGTCATAATAACTCCTGAATGGAACGACCGCTGCCGACGATGCTGACGGGGCGGCCGCTGGCGTCCTCAAAATGAGTATTGAGCGGGACTCCGAGCGCGTGGTAAACAGTGGCCAACAGGTCGAGTGGTGTGACGAGGCGTTCCTGAACTCCGCCCCCCCACTTTTCACTCGCACCGACAACTCGGCCACCCTGAATCCCACCACCCGCGAGGAGGACGCTGAAGCAGTCCGACCAGTGATCGCGACCGGCGTGGCCATTCATTCGCGGAGTGCGACCGAATTCGCCGACGCAGTAGACGATAACTTCGTCCAGCAGACCTCGCGACTCCAGATCTTCAACCAGCGTCGCAATCGCGCGATCCAGCGGGGGGAGGTGCTCATCCAGTCCCTTGGCAATGTCGTTGTGATGATCCCAGTTGCCCGTATTGATGTTCACGCAACGAGCACCGGCTTCCACTAAGCGTCTCGCCAGCAAAGCACTTTGCCCATACCGATGCTGGCCATACTGAACGCGCAGCTTCGGCTCTTCCGCACTCAGGTCAAAAGCAGTTCGCATGCGATCCCCTGCCACCATTTCCAAGGCTTGTTTCTTGAAAGTGTCGAGCCGTTCCATCACGCCGCTCTCGTCAATATCACGGCGAAGGGTATCAAACGTCCTCAACAACGCTCGTCTCGAATCGACGCTGCGCGTGGTGGGCCCGCGTCTTCGTCCGCGACAACGAAAACGACGGCGGCGGGGCCACAATGCCGGCGGCTGATGTGCGGAACCATCTGTATTCCAGACTACTGGGGGTCTTCACCGGCATCCACCCTGGAACGCCTTCGAGGATCACCCACCAAGTTCCCGAGTCCCACCTTAGGGACGGCATTTTTCTTTGAGGTAAGTCTTGAAAGCTCATGGTGTTACCGTAATCACGCAATCCGCACACGCTTTAGTCTGATGATCCGGTCTTTCGTTACTGGTTCCCAGACTCTGCCTGGGAACCAGTTACATTTTTCCAAAACCCCTTGAAGCTCTGCTCCCGCGTTTGCCATTTTCGCAGGTATTCGTGGTGCTTCTCGTCCTGTGGGAAGGGCTGATCCGGCGGGTAGGGATAGCTCGGCATGGCGTTGTAGGGGAGCGGGTCGGTGTGGGTGCCGTAGACCGTGTTCATGTCGCAGTCCTTGTCCCAGCCGACGCTATAGAGCAGGAAGTCCCGTTTCCAGCCGGCGGGGAGCGGCTTTGCCGGAGCACGGAAGCGGACCGTCATCTCGTCGCCGGAGCCGAGGACCACCAGGCAGTCGTCGGTCTCGGTCAGCAGTTCGCGGACATCGCCGTAGCGGGTGAACTTTCCTTGCATCGGAGCCCAAATTGGGGCCGTGTTCACTTGCGAGTAATCGAACAGCTGCGGGGAACTCCTCTCGCCGGGGATTTCCTTGGAGAAGCCGCGGTAATGGAGGTCTGCCGACGTTAGTTCCAGCGGCGTTTCGGTGAGTTCCGCGGACGGTTCGTTGACGGTGAAGAAGGCATCGTCCCAATAGATTTCCGCGGAAGTAACGACGCGGACGCGGTAATCGCCCGGGGGAAAGAGAGCCGGATCGATCTCCATGGCCATCGTCTTGGTTTTCCCGCCGGGGAACCCCATAAAACCCTGGGCGAGCTTCCAGCCCCCTTTGCCATCCGGAACCCAGAGCGACGGAAGCTTGGGATAGGCGAGGTCGGGAGTCTGCGAAAGATTGACGTTGATGGAGGTGTTGGTGGGAAAAATCCAGCCGGTGAGGAAGAGGGTCAGTTGGTCCGGCCTTGTTCGGTGCGAATCTCCCGACTGTGTTCGGCGCGGGGCTCCCGACCCCGCCGCATGACCATCCAGATTGCCCAGGTCCAATTCCAAGTAATGTTCTTCCACCAGCCCTTGCCAGATCCGTTTCTCAAAGAGCTGCGCGAATTTACCGTCCCGCTCGGCCAAGAGCGGCAGCACGTCGCGGCCCTGTTGGTCTTTTGCCGAAATCGGCTTATGGGGCTGGCGAACGGTGTGGATTTTCTTGCTGGCGATGTCGGGTGGGCCGACTTTCTCGTTGGAGTAGATGTCAAAGTCCGCTGGATGATCGACAGCGATGAGTTGCACCTGGTCGAAATAGCCGGCTTCCCACAGTTCCTCGGTGATTTGTAAGTCGTAAGTACCGTTGTGTTCCTTCAGCCGGTCGCCGGGAATCAGCAAATATTCCCAAGCGCGCGAGGGTGCCATTTTTCCCTCGGCCACTTGCAAGCCAATCGGAGCCGCCCAGAGGCAGTCGGTGAAGAACTCAAACCTCTCGCCGGTCCAGGTGTAAATGAACGGGCACGAGCCGGTGAGCTTCTGGCGTTCGGCATAACGCTGATTGCCGCCGCTGAAACGGGAAGCCTGCGGCACTCCGTTGCTGAACAGGAAGCGAACCAGGCTCGCCTCTTGCTCCTGCCCCAAGCCGATATGCACCGGCTGGCGGCTGATGACTTGGGCGGTGTAGTGGCCGGGGAAGAAGGCTTCGACAGTCGTACCGAGAGCCGTGTTGTTCGTGCCAATTCTCTGTTTATCGATGTCGTATCCCGCCAGTCGGATTTCGATCCAATTGTTCTTGTTGCCGCCGTCATTGAAAAACAGGTTTAACTTGTCTGGCTCAGCCAACACCAAGTCCAAATCGCCGTCTCCGTCGAGATCCCCAAAATCGACTGCCACTAAACCCCCGCTCATTCCTCTCGGCAAACCCAATTCCGCTGCCGCAAAGAGTCCCCGCGGCAAGCCACGATAGACATACGGCTGGCGGCTATTCCAAACCAGCAGGTCGGTGTAGCTGTCGTTGTCGTAGTCCCAAGTCTCCACGTGGCTGGCGATTTGCGTATCGACATTAAGATCGTGGATGTGGTTCACCTTGCCAGCCTCGGGAGTTTGCGTGCGGACCATGCGGATCCCCTGTCGTCCGGCACCGACCAGGTCCCAGGAAACATTCCCGTCAAACTCGCCGACCGCCAGCGACTTGCTCCCCACCAATTGCTGCATGCTCTTGCCAAACGGCAGCCAGCGCATCTGCCCGTGCCGCAGATTTTCCAGGTAACCCAACGGCCCCGACTTGCCGCTTTCGTCGGCTCCGCACATCAGAATGTCATAATCCAGGTCTCGGTCCCAATCGACCTGCACCAGCGAGGTGAAGACCATGTTCTTGGGAGGGAGCTGGGAAACGGAACTGAAATCCATGTACTTGAATGTCGCGTTGCCGAGCGAACGCCAGAGATGCACGCCGGTGTCTTCGGTGGCGAAGACCAGGTCCAAATCCTGGTCATGGTCAAAATCGACGGCGACAAGGGCCGTAACCTTCTGCGGAACCTTCGGCTCCTCGATCATTACAAGCTCCAGCTTGCGGTCGATGAGGCCGGCTGCGTTGAGCGAGACGCTCTTGGAGGTCTCGACATTGCGGACCAGCGCCAATCCCCCCGAACCATAAACCACAAAATCGGGAAACGCGAGATCGAATTGCTGGGATGCCTTGTACTCCCCCGGCAAGCCGGAGTCTTTCTTCGCATCCGCACCGGGAGGAAGTTTGGCAATATCCCGGTCCAGATCCCCCACGATGACATGCTCCATGCCCGGCGGCAGACTGACCGTCAATTCGTTTCCCCAGGTTTCCTCTTTCGCTCCGCGGCGAAAAACGCTGAGCTTGAAGCCGTGCAACACCACCAAATCCAACCGCCCGTCGAGGTCCACATCAAAGAATTTGAAGTCCTTCACGCCCTTCACCGCCGGCAATTCTTGAACCGCGGTGGCGGCGACAAACTGCACGGGAATGGCTTCAGGAGCCTTGGCTGGCGGAGCGTGATATCTGGAATCGACATCGTGCTTGAGATATTCGAGCGTCGCCAGTTCGATGCGTTCGCGGTCGCTGCGCGTGATCAGTTCGGAATTCGTGAGATTGAAGATTCGGTCCACATTCTCCTTGGCCTGCGGCCAGTCTTTCAGCCTGGCGGCGGAGAGACCCTTCTGGCGGTATTGTTCCAGATCGTGCCCAGGATGTTTTTGCAAAACAATGGTGCGGAGCGGCTGGAGCAATTCTTTGGCACTGATCAGAGTTTCGGCAATTGCGGGGTCGGCGGGATAGTCCCGGCTCAACTGGCTTCGCAGAAGTTCCAGAAGGACCGCGAGATTGTTCGGTGCGGCCTTGAAGGCGTCGACCACGGCGGCTCTCCCCGCCAGCCGGACGGCTTCATCCTTCGCGTACGTGGGATAACCCGACAGTTTATACATCTCCATCAGAATGGCCGGATCGCCGGGCGCCAACTGGCGAGCTCGCTGCAGCGATGCGAATGCCTCCGGCAAGGGAGGGTCGATCTCAATCTGTTTGTCTTGCAGCATCTGCGCGGCCCGCGACACCAGCACATGCGTGGCCGGGTCATCCGGTTGCGCCTTCAGCAGCGCGTGCGCGGCGGCGGCCAGTTGTTCCGGCGGCAGTGGTGGCTGCACCACGACATCGGGATTGTCGGCTCCCCCTTTTTCGTTCTGCCTTTCGAACCGGTTGAGCCGCACGACGGCCAGATTGCGAAGGATAAAGGGGTCGCCGGGAATCTTTTTGGCCAGTTCCTGCAGCACGTCATCCGCCGCGGCAGATTCGCCGTTCTCCGCCAGCCCCACGGCCTTTTCCTGCAGCCGGGCGATTTGCCCCAGGTCCTTTTTGGGGAGTAAGAAGCCAATCAACGAAATGAGAGCGACAACCCCGAGTCCAAACACGAATCTGCCCGGTGTGAGCGAGGGAAAGAATCGCCGGGACTTCATGGGCGACTTGTCATACTTCCGCGGCTGGATCGGTTTTGGGCTGGGCATAGTGCCGCCATTGTAGAGCGCCAACGAATCCGGGTCAGGGAGCTACTACGAAGCAGACAGGAATCTGGTTCAGTAGGTTCGGCGGGGATTAAGCCGCCCTGCGGATGGCGACTTTTGCAGGAGTCGCACCCCACGGAACCAGTGCGCTGAGCTTGGGCAGGTAACCCTTGGCCAAAGAATGGTCATCTTCGAAGTCGAACAGGAACTCCAGTGCCGTCTCCAGCATTTGCAGCAAACCTTGCTTGTGCGGAGTATCAATCAGCAGCCGCCCGCGTCCATCGAGTTGGCAGAACCTGCCGGAGTGTTCAAAGCCCAGGAACTTGGGGGCTACATCAGGAATGACGTCCGCTTCGTTGACCAGGCGAAATGAGGAATGGCCGGCCAACTGGTTGAACTGGGCAGCGAATCGCTTGTTGCCACAGCGCGGCGCCCCGTAGGTGTAAAGACCTTGGGCAGGACGGCCTTCATGCAACAGGCGAGCGACGGCTAGTTGGGCGAGTGCTCCTCCTAAACTATGGCCGGTGAACCACAGGGTCCGCTTCCCATCGTGCCGCGAGGCAATCGCCCGCTCCAGACGATCCCAAATCCCTTCGATCCCTTCCCAAAATCCTTCGTGAACCTTACCCAGCGGACCGGGGACCATCGTTAATTCTGCGTCCGTCAGCAAGTCCTTCAGCTTCGTCGGCTCGGTGCCGCGAAAGGCCACGATGATTGCGTGGGGAGTGCACCCCACCAGGGCCTGCGTATCCGTTTCCTCATCCTCAACCAGTCTGCAGTCCTTCAAATCGAGATTCGCGAGATCACTTCGCAGCTTCGTCTCGCTGGTTTCATAAGCCGCTTTCGAAAGCTCCCCCAGGAAACGAGAGTTCCGCATGGAGAAGTCAGTCGCCCGCGGGCGAAAGAGGGGAGTATCGCCGGAGTGTTGGGGAGTATAGGCACTCATTGGTCATGTGTCCTTAGAAAAATCTAGAAATCTCAAATCTCAAACAAAATCGAATTAGGAATAGGTGAAAAAGGGAGATCGGATTTCACATTTCCCAATTGACCGGTTTGAATTTGTTTGAGATTTGAGATTTCGAGTTTTGTATTCTTTGCGGCTGACAGAGTGAGCGGACTGCTACTCAAACACCAACAGGCCAAACGTCTCGCCGCGCTCGGGAATGCTGGCCGGCTGCGTGAAGGACTGCTGGCCGATGTTGGGAATGATGCGTTGAATGCCGATGGACCAGGCATCGCGCCCCTTCGGGGCGACTGGGGCGAGCTCGGCCAGCGGAACGGCGGCTTCGAAGGTCCAATACTGGTCGTCGCCGCCGCTGGCCACGTACCAGGTGGGGTTCCAGGTGGAGTCGCCAAAGCAACTGTCCGCGGTAAAGCCGCGACTGTCGACGGCGAGTTTCCAGTAACTGCCATAGTCCCGATCGATGTCGAGGCAGATTTCTACCCGGTCGTGAGCCGACAAATCGGCGTCGTGCGTTCGCGGGTTAGCATCCGCCGTGTAAGCCGCACCCTTTGGCTTGCGGCAACTGGCCCCGATGTAGAGAAACTCCTTGTCGAACGCGGTAACCACCACGGCCGGCCACTCGGCATCGTCCTTCCGCGAACTTTGCAGGGTGACGCTCTTCGTCAGTTGCCACATCGGGTCGTTCAATTTGCCATCCAGCCGCGGTCGGCCGCTCGCCGTCACGCAGGTGAGTACCTTTTTGGGAGTGGCCGGCGACGGACGGGCCAGCCACTGCTCGGCAATGGCGCACGCGGTCCAAGATTCGTCGAGCCCCGCCGCCTGAAGGGCCGTCATCAGCTTCTCGGCATTACGAGGCTGGGCATGTTGCCGGTGAGCCGAGGCAAGGGCAAAGCGAAAGGCTGGGTCCGCGTACAGCCGCGGCCGCGATTTCTCAATCATCTTGGCGAGGTTGATCGCCTGTCCCGAGCGCTCGTTGGAATTCATTCCGGGCGCGGCCGTAGTCAAAGTTTCCATTCCCTGCCCGCGCGCTCGCACATCTTCAACGTCGATAGCCGCGGGTATTTCGTCCGCGGGAATGGTCCCTTTCTGCGACGCCTGTTGCTCTTCCAGCGGCACTTCCACGGTGGCCAGGCGGACATTGAATTTCGTCTCTCCCCGCTGCCGCCAACCCGCTTCGCTACTGGCATAGAACTGCACCAGCCACAGCGCGGAAGCGTCGGCCAAGGAATGGTGCGGATGCTTCGTCAGCAGCACATTGTGCAGCTCCGCCGCATATTCCGATTTTCCCGCGGCTTGATATCGCGTGGCGAGTTGAAAGAGAATCTCCCCCGCTCCGCGATCACCGAGCCCTTTGGTCAAATCATCCACCTGCCCCAGCCACGAAGCACCCTGCGTGGAATTTTCCTCCAGCCGGGCGATAAGCTGCTGCACGTTGTGCCGTTTCTGGGCCGCTTTGACGAGCGAATCCAAATCACCGCCGGGCGGGTCGCAAAGTGCCCGCCGCGCCTCCCCGCCGGGGAGCAACGCAATGCCGCTGAGCACATCTCGCCGTCCGGTGTTTTGCGGCAGATGATCGATGAGGAGCGAGAGCCCGATGTTTCGCGCTGCTGGCAGGACGTCTTTCGCCAGCAGCGAATGGCCCTGCTCAGCCGACTCGGCGAGCGAGCGGCCGGTTCGCGGCGCCCACTGGCTCGGCGTGATGTTCACGGTCCCTTGCTTGTCCCCGTCCTGCACCGCAAACACCTTCTTCACCCGCCAGGCTGCCAAACCGGACAGCGTGAGCTGGTCGGAATAGGCGGTGGCATCGGCGGCTTTTTCGGTGGCTCGCAGCACAATCTGGTTGGTGAGATGAGCCAGCGGGTTTTCCCCTCGCGGGCTTAGATCCTCAGTGAGAATGACATCCGGCCGCCAGGTGCGGATGCGACGGACGAGATGCTCTTCCAAAAGCTCCACTGACTTGCCGTCGTTGGCTTCGTTCCAGGAATTCAAAATCGCTTGCGGCGAGCGGGCAATTTCCGCCGGCCGCAGCGGGAACCGCCAGGCTGAGTCCGCCTGCGAACCGCCGACCGACAGCAAGGCCTCGTGCGTCCGCTCGGGGAGAGAGGCTTCCCGGCTGGTGGCCCCTTCGTCGAAGCGGCTGATGATTTCGACCGCGCCGAGATACGATTCGTTCCCCGATTGCTGGGCGAAGACTTCCAGCGGAACGCGGCTCGGTTCGCTGAAGATGCCGAGCATGGCCGCGCGAGTTCCACCGTTGTTCTGCTGGCGCCAGGTTCGTCCGCCGTCCCGCGTGGCCAGAATGGTACCGAGTGATCCCACCGCCCAGCCGCGATTCTCGTCGAAAAAAGTGAGGGCCCGAATCGGCAGGCTCTGTTCGGTTCGATACGTCTGCCAGGTCTGGCCGCCGTCGTGCGAGTGAAAGATGCTGCTTCCCGGGTTGCCGGCAATCCAGCAGTGATTGCCCAGGACGGCGACGGCGCGAAAATCAAAGTCGCGGACGGCTTCCGGCAGAGGTGCCGCGGGCGTGCCCCAGGTGAAGCCGCCGTCCTTTGTGGTCAGTGCCAATCCGCCATCCCCCACCAGCCAGCCGCCGGATTCGCCGGCCAGTACCAGCCGCCGCAGGTAGCGTGTTCCCAGATTGTTCGTGCGGGCGGGCTTCAATTCCACCATACTGGCGATGGCGACTTCGCCGCCCCGTCCGGCGACGACTCCACCCCGCTCAAACCGATCACCGTTGCGAAAATCGCCGGTCGTCCAGCCGAGCGTCCGTCCCTTGGCAATCGGTATCCAGGTCCGGCCACCGTCTTCAGTTCGGAACACTCCGCCGGGATACAGCCCCGAGCCATCTCCGGCCGCCCAGCCTCGCCGGTGGTCGAAGAACCGCGCGACCTTGAGAGCCGGCAGCGTGAGATCGGGAATGATCTGCCAGACTTTCCCTCCATCGCGCGTGCGGAGCACGATGCCGCTGGTTTGATGGGTATAGGGATGCGTCCAGCCGCCAACGGCCCAACCGTTCTCCGCGTCGAGAAACTGAACGGTCTCCAAACGGCAAGTCGCCGGCGACCGCTGCAACTGCCAGGTCCGCCCGCTGTCAGCCGTGTGCCAGATAGCTCCGCGGTCCCCCACTGCCCAGCCCAGTTCGGCATTCACAAAGCAAATACTCGTCAGCTCCGCATCCGCCAGCATCTGCGGCGGTGACGCCAGCGGCTGAGCGCGTGCCGAATCGGCCGCAGCAAGGAGCAGCGCGAGTGCCGCAAACCGCAAAACGATGAATCGAAGTCTGGCCATGTTTTCCCTTCCTTGGGATCCAGGCACACGGAACGCAAACGGATAGACTCCCGCCGCCTTCCTAGCCGCGGGCCATGGATTGTAAAGCGTGATGGCGCAAGGGCCTAGAGCAAAATGGCCAGCAGTGGAGGGATGATTGATGACAGCCTTCCGGCCAAGGGGCTTAGGACGCCCTGGGTCCCATGCTATCACTCCCCAAGGTCGCTCGTTTCCCGCTGCCAAATGCGGCTCGCCAGATTCAGAATGAAATTCTCCGTGTTATCCAGCAACGGATTTTCCGACCTATCGTCAATCTGGCCGCCGCTAATGCGGATGCGGTTTCCATCCAGCAACTGGGCTTTGTGCCGGTGAATCCAGCCCGGTTTGTCCCCCGTGGTGGGGACTCGCTCGATCTTCCAAGTCTCGCAGTGCAAGCGATACACGGGGGTTTCTCCGGCTCGCCGCTGCTGGGGATATCCCAGGTTGCCAATGATGTAGATGTAAGGGGCGACCCAAGTGGCGGAATGAAAATCGGTTGTGGGAAAGTCGGCCTCGGGATATCCCATAATGTCGAATGTCCCGTCTCCGTGATGGACGATCACATCGTTGTAGATGCAGAAGTCGGGATCGTAATGATCTTCGTGCTCGCCGGCGATTTCCACATAGCGCCCATCGGGGAGCCGCGTCAGCGATTGCCCAAATCGGCTGAAGCACCAGACTGGGTCGCTATCAAAGCTGCGACTCTCGAATTTGGTCGCTCCCCCATAGGCGCTCAGCCGGGTCCGGACCATCGCCTCCCAGAATGGGTTGTTCATCCGCTGCGGGTTCTTCTTCCCGAACGTGCGGCCGCGATACTTGCGAAAGTCCGCCGCGGAGACACTGATCTCTTCACTCGGCTCAAATCCGGTTAGCCGCACTCGCATCTCCGCGTCCACGGCGCTCAGGTCCTCTCCCGCCGCGACCAGCAGGTCGATGATCTGCGGCGATGCGGCATTTTTGATCGCTCCGTAACCGAATTGGTCCTTGCGGCCGACATCGGCCCCCGCCCGCAGCAGGACTTGCAGGCAGGCGGCGGCATTGTTTTGAGCGGCTTCGTGGAGCGGAGGATTTCCAAAGTCGTTGGCCTCTTGCAAGTCAAATCCTTCGGAGATCAGCCACTCCAACATCGGCGCGTCGTCCCGAGTAATCGCCAACTGGACTGCCGTCGTGCCGCAGCGTCCCCTGGCATTGCGGTTGCATCCACGGGCGAGCAGCAGGCTGGCAATCTCCATGCGGCCGGCATGCACGCTGAGGAGAAACGGCGTTCTCTCCCAGAAATCGGTCTGCTCTCGGTCGGCCCCTTGATCGAGCAGCTTCGCCACTTCTTCCGCACCGCCGAAGGCTACCGCGTGCAACAGCGGGGACCACCAGATGGATTTGGCGTCGGCCCCTCGCTCCAGAAAGAACTGGACGAGGTCGAACTGGCCATGCATGCAGGCAACGCGCAGCACCGTTTCGCCGTGACTGGAAGCCTGTTCCAACCTGGCACCTGCATCGACCAGGAATCGAATCAAAGCCAGTCGTTCGCGCGGGGGAAGAAAATACGATTTGTAGAGAGCATTCAGCAGCACGCTGTATCCGTGGGCATCGCAAAAGTTCACATCGGCCCCGGCAGAAACCAGCAGCTTTACTTTCTCCAAGCTCGTGCTCTGGGCCGCGAGACTAAGAACCGATTGAGAGGTGGTTTCATTGGGAGTTGGCGTCGAAATCGCCTGCAAATCCGCCCCGCGGCTGAGGAGCAATTGCAGAATCTCAACGCCCGCCTTCGGACTGGCAGCCGCAGCCATCAGCGGCGTACGTCCATATTTATCCCGCCCTTCGAGCGCAGCCCCGGCCCCAATTGCTTGCGCCAAGCCCTCAAGATCCCCAGTCGCGGCCAGTTCGTGAATGTTCATGGCGTTTCCCCTCCTTGCCCTGTGGTTTCCCCGCTGACACACAGACATCCCAGCATCCTTGCAGGTTCAGGCTACCGCCATTTGGCTCTACCGGCTGGCAGTATCTGCCCCGGATTTTTTTCGTGATGCAAAAGTCGGCCGCGGCGAATTTGCAAGTGCATACTAATTCATCACTTACAAAAATCATCCTCCGGACTTTTGCATCACCCCCCTCCTCCGTAGAGGGGTTTCGCCGAACCTCGGCAACTAACTTTTCCGCCTGTCTCCAATTGCCGATCTCCAATCCTCTCCTGCCGCACCGCGAGCGCCGCATTCTGAATTTTCACAACCCCTCTGCCAAAGAGCCACTTCTAAGCCCCCGCCGCTCCTGCGCAGGCTCAGTCCGACAAGTGATATAAAGTATACTACTTAGTGTTGGCATCATCAAGGGGAGAAACGAAAGATTTCGCAAAAAATTTTCGGCCTGTTCGGGGCGGCGCCAAGTCGTAGCCGCACGCGGCCTCGCGTGTAGGCTTCCTGCAACCAACTCGCCACCAGAAGCCAGCACGCGAGGCCGCGTGCGGCTACGTTACTCTTGCTCTCCATTCGCCTATAATCACTGGCGTACCCGGTCCCTACCGCTAGACTGACCGACGAGCCATTGTGCCATGTTGAATCTCCTCTCCACGGACGGCAAGTACCTCCCTCGTCGGGAGTTTCTGCGCCTGGGTTCCCTGGCGGCCGGCGGAGTGGGCCTGGCCGATATGTTGCGGCAGCGGGCCGCGGCGCAGGACATCCGCAAGGACACGGCGGTCATTCAGGTCTTCCTGTGCGGCGGTCCGAGCCAGCACGACACGTTTGATCCCAAGCCGCTCGCTCCGTCGGAGTGCCGGCCGTTCGACTCGATCCAAACGGCGCTTCCCGGGGTGCGGGTCACGGAATTCTTCCCGCGGCTGGCCGCCATCCTGAATGAGTTCTCGGTGGTCCGATCCGTCGCGCATGGCGACGGCAGCCATAATCACAGCGTGCATTGGCTACAGACTGGCCGCTATCCCAGCAATATTGTTTTCGGTGCCAATCAATATCCCGCCACCGGGGCGATGATCGCCAAATATCGGGGAGCCAATGAGCGGGGGATTCCGCCCAATGTCGCGATCCCCGAAGGATTCTACTACAGCACCGCTTCCTATCTGGGTTCACGCTATAACCCCATGGAAGTCGGCGATCCAAACAAAGCCGACTTCAGCGTCTCGAACCTGAAGCTGATCGATGGCATCACGACGAATCGCCTCGATGATCGGCTGCGGATTCTGCAGGGGCTGGATCGTTTTCGCCGCGATGTTGACGCCCACGGCCAGTTCGCCGCGATGGATGCCCATCAGGCGTCGGCGTACGACATGCTTTCCGGCCCCGCGGTCCGGCGGGCCTTCGATATCTCGGCCGAAGATCCGCGGCTGCGGGAACGCTACGGACGAACGCGGCTGGGGCAGGGGTGTCTGCTGGCCAGGCGGCTGGTGGAAGCCGGCGTCACGTTCGTCAATGTGAAGGACTATGAGCTTTTTGAATGGGATCTGCATGGAACGGTCGGCGGCCCTGGCATTGAAGGGACGAAAACCAAAGGCCCGCATCTCGACATGGCGTTATCGAGCCTGATTATTGATCTGAAGGAGCGCGGTCTCCTGGACCGCGTCCTGGTGCAAGTATTCGGCGAATTCGGTCGCACCCCGAACATCAATACGACAGCCGGCCGCGACCACTGGGGAAACGTTTTCACGGCCCTCTTCGCCGGCGGCGGCTTGCGCCACGGTCAGGTCATTGGCTCCAGTGACGCCAAGGGAGCCGTCCCGCAGGACCGACCGCTCGGCCCGACCGATCTACTGGCGACCATGTACCGCTTCCTCGGGATCTCGACGGACCTCTCCCCCACCGATTTCTCGGGCAGGCCTATCCCCCTGCTCCCCAGCGGCGAGCCGATCCGCGAGATGTTTAGCTGACGTAGCCGCACGCGGCCTCGCG
This sequence comes from uncultured Pirellulaceae bacterium, assembly GCA_964444865.1. Lineage (GTDB taxonomy): Bacteria > Planctomycetota > Planctomycetia > Pirellulales > Pirellulaceae > SXOA01. The sequence continues at coordinate 24,991 of CAYUJE010000023.1, forward strand.
TGTAGGCTTCCTGCGACTACCCCGTCACCCGAAGCCAGCACGCGAGCCGCGTGCGGCTACGTGCCGGCAATGTATGGGGCTCTCTAGCCCTCCAGTTTCTCCAGCCGCCCCGTGCTATCGCCGAGTTTGTCGGTACCTGCTCCCATCCGGTCGAGGAGGGAGAGGTAGAGATTGGTGAGGGGAGTTTTGGTGGGGAAGCGGAGGTGGCGGCCCGGTTTGACGGTGCCGTTCCCCTTGCCCGCGAGGACGATGGGGAGGTCGTGGTGGGCGTGGGCGTCCCCGTCGGCGATGCCGCTGCCGTACATCACCATGCAGTTGTCGAGGAGCGAGCGGTCCCCTTCCTTGGCGGCTTTGAGCTTGCCGAGGAAGTAGGCGAATTGTTCCACGTGGTGCTTGTTGATCTTGGCGATTTTTTCCTGCTTCTCTTTGTTGCGACCGTGGTGGGAAAGGTCGTGGTGCCCTTCCTTGATATTAAGAGTCGGGTAGCTGCGGTTGCTGCTATCGTTGGTGTACATGAACGTGATGATGCGGGTGGAGTCCGTCTGCAGGGAAAGCGTCATCAGGTCGAACATCAGGCGGAGATGCTCCACAAAGTCGGCCGGCACGCCGCTGGGGCGGGGGAAATTGGAAAGGTCCTTGTCCGAGCCGCCGAGTTTGTCGCTGCCGGTGAGCCGCCGCTCGATTTCGCGGATGCTGTAGAGGTATTCGTCGAGCTTCCGCTTGTCATTCGTTCCCAGCCGCTGCTCGAGGCTTTTGGCGTCTTGCAGGGCGAAATCGAGGACGCTTTGGCGGCGGATTTTTTGCTTGTAGGCACTCTTCCCCGCTTCGTCGTCCCCGCTGCCGAAGAGCCGGTCGAAGACCGCGCGAGGATTCACTTCCTTGGCGACGGGGGTTTCGGGGGTCCGCCAGGAAATGTTGGAAGTGTAAGCACACGAATAGCCGCTGTCGCAGTTCCCCGCGGTCGCGCTCGCTTCGCAGCCGAGTTCCAGGCTGGGGAAGCGGGTCTTCTTGCCGACTTGGCTGGCGGCGACCTGGTCGACCGAGATGCCGTTCTTGATGTTCGCGCCGTCGGTCTTTTTGGGATGAGCCCCGGTGAGATAAGCCGCCACGCTGCGGGCATGGTCACCGCCACCGTCGCCGTGAGCATCCGCGCCGTCGAGAGAGAGGCCGCTCATCACGAGCAGGTCGTCCTTGAACGGAGCGAGAGGCTGCATCGTCGGCCGGAGTTCAAAGTCGGCTCCGTCTTTCTCCGGCGTCCAATCGGGCATGTGCATGCCGTTGGCAACATACAGAAACGCCATGCGCGTCGGCGGCTGGGCGGGGGCATCGGCCGCGCGGGCGATGGGACTGGTGAGCGGAGTCATCGCTTCCAGGTACGGCAAGGCGATGACGGTCCCCATGCCACGGAGGAGGGTGCGACGGGAGATGCGAGGAGTCATGGCGTATTCCTTTTAGTAGCCTGCACACTCCGTGTGCTGGCTGCCCGCTCACGGAGTGAGCGGGCTACTTTTCTTGAGAAACGGATCGCTACTCACAATTTCGACCACCAGCCGGGAGAAACGGAACTGATCCTTCTCCAGGGCGGTGGTTATTTTTTGAATTGCACACTTGTCACTATATTCTACCCCGCGGCCGAGGGCGTAGGTTAGCAGCTTTTCGGTCAGGCATTGAGCGAATTGCGGTTTGCGGGACGCCAGGAGGAGGTCCCGCAGTTCCCGAGGGCCGCGGAATTTTTCGCCGCTGGGGAGTTGGCCGGCGGAGTCGATGGCGGCATCCCCTTCCTTGTCGCGCCAGGCCCCAATGGCGTCAAAGTTTTCCATCGCAAAGCCGAGCGGGTCCATGCTCTTGTGACACGAAGCACAGCCCGGATTGACCCGATGCTGCTCCAGCCGTTCGCGGAGGGTTCCCTTCGCTTCGCCCGCCTTTACCTCTTTGAGTTCGGGGACGTTGGGAGGCGGGGGCGGAGGAGGAGTACCGAGGATGTTTTCCAGAATCCATTTCCCCCGTTTCACAGGCGATGTCCGATTGGGGTTGCTGGTGACCGTGAGAATGCTGGCCTGGGTGAGGATTCCCCCTCGCTCCGTTCCGGCGAGCGAGACCCGGCGGAATTCGTTTCCGCTCACATCCTTGAGGCCGTAGAGCTTGGCGAGCTTCTCGTTCGCGAACGTGAAATCGGCGGAAAGCAAATCGAAGATGGAGCGGTCTTCCTTCACGATGGTGGCGAAGAACATTTCCGTCTCCGTGCGCATGGCTGCTTTGAGACCATCGTCGTACTGCGGAAAAAGTTGCTTGTCGGGAGTGCGGACGTCGAGGCTCCGAAGTTCGAGCCACTGGCCGGCGAAGTTCTCGGAGAGTGCTTTGGCCTTGGGGTCCAGCAGCATCCGGCGAGTCTGCCTTTCCAAGTTGCCCTCCTGCCGAAGCTTGCCTTCGGTAGCCACTTTCAGCAGTTCGTCATCGGGCATGCTGCTCCAGAGGAAGTAGGAGAGGCGGGAGGCGACTTCGAAGTCGTTCAGGTCCCGCGGCTTTCCTTCCTGGCCCGGCGGATCGAGTTCCATGCGGTACAGGAAGTGGGGTGAAATCAGGATGGCTTGCAGGGCTACTTGGATGGACTGCTCGAAGCTGTCCCCCTCGCTGCGGGCTTGCTCGGCCAGTTTGATGAGCCGGGCGACTTCGTCGTCGGCAGCGGGGCGGCGGAAGGCCCGCGTGACGAGGCGGTGGATGACTTGCTCGGTCGCTTCCTTGCGGGTGGTGCGGCCGCCTGGCTCGACGAAAACAATTTTCTTGTGCAGGGGCGGAAGCTGTAAGTCCTTCTCGTCGAGCGGGCCGCGGACGTGGACCATCGAAATGTAAAGATTGCGGTCGCGATTATCCGGCTTGGGGTCATTCGGGTTGTAGAAATCGTTGAGGAACGCCACGCCGATTTTCCGCGAACCCTTTGCCAGGCGCGTGCGGGTTTTGAGTTCCTTTTCGGTCCCCGATTTTTCGGCGACATCGAATTTCTCGAGGTCCTTGCCGTCGGCCCGCACGGCGAGCTTCACGGGCTCGTCACCGGCCTGGTCGCCGGAGGCGAGAACGCGGATTTCGTACTCGCCGTCGACGGCAATGTCGAAATTGGCAGCCGCCTCGCCGTTGCTGGTCAGGAGCCAACTGAGAAAGCCGCTCTTGCCGCCGGCACCGGTCAGCTTTGCGCCGACGACGCGCTGATCAAGCTGCGTCTTGCCGCCGCGAGGATCGATGGCTTTGGATGCGATTTCTTCCGCGGCGTCGAGGTACTTTTCCATCAGCACCGGGGGAAGAGACAACACATCGCCGATGTTATCGAAGCCGTAGCCGGTGTCATCGCCGGGGAACTCGCGGCTCGGCTCGTAGTCGATGCCGACCAGGTCGCGGATCGTGTTGCGATACTCGCGCCGATTAAGGCGGCGGAGCGTGACCCGACCGGGGTCCGGGCTGCCGCTGCAATCGACGTCGGTGAGCGCGGCGGCGAGCCAGTCGACCAGCAGCTTCCGCTCTTCCTTGGTGGGATGGAGTTTGGCCTCCTCCAGCGGCATCGCGCCGGTGTCGACCTTCTGCAGCAGGACATTCCAGCGTTTGCGTTCCTTCAGAATTTGCGCCGGAGTCTTAAACTCCACGAGCGACAAATCCCCTTCCGTCTTCGCTCCGCCGTGGCAGTCGTAGCAGTACTTCGCCACTAGCGGCTGGATTTGCTTCTCCCACTGCTCGGCCCGTTTGGCGATTCGCTGCTGGGCCGTCTCCTCGCCTCGCAAACGGGCCGCGCCGATGCTCACAGCCGCAAGGGCGGCTAGGAGCAGGAAGGCGCAGGAGTGCGGAAGGCGAAACATCGGCAGCAGGCTCGCAATTTCAGGTGGGAATGAGCAAAGATCGGCAGCGGGGGAGAGCCTGGGTGCCGACCTGGGAGGGCGATGGCATTATATCAGGGAGAATTGAGGGATCCATAGTGTTTTCGGCCGACGGACGCCTGATTCCCTGTTCGTCACGATGGTTACCAATTCGAGGGGCGTTACTATAATATCCAAATGGACCATCTCGACCCCAAGTATCAGACCGGTGAGCCGCTCCGCCCCGCGGAGGTACCAGCCGGCGTCATCATCAGTCCGGATACGCTGCGTTCCGAGCGCATTCCGCCGGGACAATCCCGCACCCGCAAATGGCCGGTGCTCGATGCCTCGGGAACGCCGCGCGTGGACCTTGCCACCTGGGAATTGCGAATCTTCGGGCTGGTGGATCGGCCCCTTACATTCAATATGGACCAGTTCCGGGCTCTGCCGCGCGTGAAAGTTTTTGCCGACTTCCACTGTGTCACCAAGTGGTCCCGCCTCAGTAACATCTGGGAAGGGGTGAGCATCCGGGAACTGCTGGACCGCAGCGGCATCCAGGCCGGGGCCAAATTCGTCCTCTGCCACGGCTACGACAACGGCTGGACGACCAACCTGCCGCTCGAAGATTTTTTGGCCAAGGACGCCCTCCTCGCCGACCTGCACGACGGCGAACCGATTCCCCCCGACCACGGCGGCCCCGTTCGCGGAATGGTCCCGCAGCTTTACGCCTGGAAGAGCGCCAAGTGGATTCGCGGCATTGAACTCCTCAGCTTCGACAGGCCCGGCTACTGGGAGCGGGGCGGATACCACATGCATGGGGATCCGTGGAAGGAAGAACGGTTTGGGGAGTAGGGGGAATTTCGAATTTCGAATGGCGAAATCCGAAGGGGAAGTCATTTGAGGACTTCGTCAAAGAGCTTGTAGGCCTGCTGCCGCATTTCGATGGGGAAGTCGTGTTCGCAGTCGGGGTGCTCGACTTTTAAGTAGTCTTCGTGCCCGTAGAGCTTGAAGATGGGGCGGGCGGCGGCGGCAATGCGGTCGACGCTGTCGTGCCGGAAGTTGCTGTCTTTGAGCGGGGCGATGATGAGGACCCGCCGCGGAGCGAGAGCGCCGATCATCTCGTGAAAGTCGAAGGGAATTTCCTCCAGCCGCCCGCGGTAGTCGGCCAGCTTCAGCATGTAGCGAGTCTGGCACCAGCCTTTTTCGGGATGCCAGTTAGCCTCTTTGCCGTTGTAGTAGTCGAGATACGAATCGAGGCCGCAACTGGAGACGACCACCTTGATCCGGTCGTCGAAGACGGCTGTGTAGACGCTGTTGTGGCCGCCGAGGGAATGGCCGATGGCTCCGAACTCCTTTGGCTTGACATAGGGGAGCGTTTCCAACAGATCGAGCCCGCGGATGTTGTCCCAGACCGCCTTCAGCGTGCCGCTCTCCCATCCCAGAGCCTTCACATCCGGCTGATACTTCGCCAGCAGCGGATAGTTGGGGGCGAGAGTGACGTAACCTCGCTCGGCCAGCTCGGCGGCATACTGCCGATTGGGCTTGCCGCCGATGCCGACGACGGTTCCATGCCCCACGACGTTGTCGGTTCCGTGCAAGCAGAGGATGGCGTGCAGTTTGTTGTCTCGGTAGGTGGGATCCAGAATGGATTTGGGGACGCATAGATAAGCCGGCACTCGGCAGTCGGGCTCGGACGCGTATGTAATGAGCGCACGCGTATACTTGCCGCAGTCGACTTCTTCTTCAACCTTCATATCAAGCGGGCAGCGTTTCTTGTCGTCCTTGCCGGGAAGCTTGCCCATCACCGCTTCCATGCCGCGGGTGATCTCTGCTCGGCGCTTCAGCCAGTCTTCGGTGGTTTTCACCGGAAGCTGTTCGCCTTTGTCATCGCGGTAGACGAGGAGGTTATCGCGAGGGAGCCGCGGTTCGGCAGCGGGAGCGCATGTGGCGGTGAAGAGAACCAGCGGGAGGAAATAGAGTCTCATGGATAGGCAAATGTTTGTGGCAGAATAATGGTGGGCAGAATAATAAAGCAGACAAAATGACCTAAGCTTCATCCGTGACAATTCGTGTTTCATACGTGGCTCTTACGGCTTGGTTTCCTTCAGCGACGCTAGATCTCGTTCATCCGACAAAAGCGTACTTGGTGTGATGGAGTTGATAGAGTTTTAGTTGGAAGAATTCTTTGTCACGGAGCCCGTAGTGCTGGCGGTTCATGGTCTTGATCTTGTTGTTGGTCCCTTCGAGGAGACCATTGGAGATGGGGTAATCGGACCAAGCCAGGATGCCGTGGGAGTGAGCGAGAAGAGTACGGGCGAAATCCTGAAGGATTCGAACGCCGAAGTCCATGGCCTGGTGGTACCAGTCGAGCAGTTTCATTCTGGCGGAGAACTTGCCGAGTTGTTCCCAGATTTGTCCCAGGTCCTCTTTCAGGGTAGCCGTTCACACTCTTCACACTTCTCTTGGTGATTTCAAGCCGGTTGGTTTAGTCTAGGGCCATCATGGTCGAGCAAGCGGAGTCGTCTGTCTGTCCAAAGTGTAGCGAGTTGGAGCGGCGCGTGGCGGCGCTCGAATCGCAGTTGGCGGATGCGCTCAGCCGGTTGGTGGCAGCTACCAAGAACTCGGGTAATTCGTCGAAGCCGCCGTCGTCCGACA
>CAYUJE010000024.1:0-19512 GCA_964444865.1 uncultured Pirellulaceae bacterium
TTTCCCTGCTCGGCACATTGTGACGGTCGGTTTGACCTTGCTGGCACTCGCTGTGATTGATTCTTCGTACGCCATTGACTTCATCACTCTCGAGAAAAATGGCTCGAAAACGAAGCTGGAAGGCCGCATCGAGGTGGAAGCCCAGGACGGCGGAGTGCTGCTCCTCACCCGAGACGGTGTCCTCTGGCCGATTCCCAAGGAAGAAATCGCCACCCGCGGCAAGGATGACAAGCCGTTCACGCCGTTTACCAAGGACGAACTCGCCAAGAAATTGACGAGCGAACTCCCCGGCTTCAAGATCCATCAGACCAAGCATTATGTCTTTTGTTACAACACTTCGACGGGCTACGCCCAATGGGTCGGCAGTCTCTACGAGCGGCTGTATCTGGCCTTTTATAACTACTGGAAGCTTCGTAATTTGGAACTGCACGAGCCGGAATTCCCTCTGATAGCCTTGGTTTTTGAAAATCAGGAATCCTACGCTCAGTACTCTCGCAAGGAACTCGGCGAAGCGACAAAATCGATCATCGGTTATTACAGCCTGCAGACGAACCAGGTCAATATGTACGACCTGACCGGCGTGGAGGAACTGCGCATCAAGGGAGACCGCAACTCTGCGGCCCGCATCAACGCAATCCTTCTTAAGCCCGGAGCCGAGCGCACGGTGGCCACCATCATTCACGAAGCCACGCATCAGCTCGCCTATAACAGCGGCCTGGAAGCCCGCTTTGCCGACAACCCGTTCTGGGTCAGCGAAGGCATCGCTATTTATTTCGAGACGCCCGATCTGCAAAGCTCCAAGGGTTGGAAGAATATTGGCGGAGTGAATCGGGTGAACCTGGTCAACTTTCGCAAGTTGCTGCGGGACCGCCCGGCAGATTCTCTGACAACTCTGCTCTCCAGCGACAAGCGTTTCCGCGACCCCGCCACTGCCGGTAATGCCTATGCGGAAGCGTGGGCACTCAACTACTTTCTTCTCCGCAAGTACGAAGACAAATACATCGACTACGTCAAGGAACTTTCCAAGCAGCCACAACTCGTCGATGAAGGTGCCGAATTCCGCCTGACGATGTTCAAGAAGCACTTCGGCAACGACCTGGGTGCGCTGGACACGGAATTTCTGCGCTATATGCGCAGTGTGCAATAAGGGGGGCAGGCTTTCAGCCTGCTCTCAAAATCGCAGTGGAACGTATCTGGCACCCCACAGCCGCCCGGACATGTCCAAGGACTTATCTTGCTGGGCGAAATCCGGTGATCTTTGCACTCGGTGCCTGCGGTTCACGGACCGGCTTGAGGGGCGCAACTGGCTGCGGTTCGGTAATCAATCGCCCCGGCTCGGGATAGCTCGACTCGCTCAAATAGCTGGCGGGTGTCTCTTCGAATTCGATCGGCGGCATGCGGCGATATCCCGTGTCCGTCGGGACGGGGGGCGGGCCATAGGAATCCTCTCTGGGAGCCTGCGTGGGGGCTTGCTGTGAACCCCGCGACGAAGGTTTTTGGATGGAACGCTCGCCACTGCCATGACCCGAATGCTGTTTGAGACAGTTTTCAATGCACTCTCGAAGCCGCCGCTGTTCCTCTTCGCATTCCTTCAGCAAGTCTTTGTATTCCTCCAAATCCCGGGCGTGCTTGGCAGCCGCTTCACTGGCGATGGCGGCTTTGTCCGCGGCGTCTCCTGGACTCCCACCGCGGCCCTGGCCGTTGTTCTTTTTGAGTTCCTCTTCCAACTCCGCGATTCGCTGCCGCAACGCGGCGTCGCCGGCAGCGACACCAGTCTGCACATAACCATGCGATTCCCAAGGTGCCACGGCAGAGTCGACATGCATCCGCGCGCCGGCGCGGCTCCGAAAGCACGCAGGGAGCTCAATACTCGGCATCCGCAGGCGGATTTCCGGCAGTGTGATGCTTCCACCGTCGATCCCCTGAAAGTTGGTGGCCCCTCGGGTTGAACCGCTACGGGGAGGCGCGATATAGGCTCCCATCTCCTGTAGCCCCCCGCCGTTCTCTTCCGGGGGCGGACCACCTCTTTCTGGAGGGGGGCCGCCGCGCTCGGGAGGATTGCCGCGGGGATGCTCGCAGGATTTCTCGCACGAGCGCTCAATCCGAATCGTGTTGGGCACATTCACGCAAATCTTTGGCCGGCACTTTGTGCAATTCGGATTTCGACAAACTGGCCGCGAGGCACAGGACGGATTTTGGGGCTGGACTTCGCACGAAGGGGCGGTGAAGAATCCTTGACCTAAGCACGTCGAAGCCAAGCCCAGGATCAACCAGGGTGCAAGCAGTTTGTTCATCGGTATTCCCTTGCTGATCCCACGGATTCCGCCTAAGAACGGTACGATGATGCGACCCCGCCGTAAGGGGCATCTCTGGCTACCATCGGCACTACAACCGCTACTGCTGGAACTTCCGCTACCAGGTTCCGAACCCGTAAAGGGGGCAAGATTTGCCAGTGAACGAGCCAAATGTTGGGCAAGAAACTGCAAAACCGCCGAAGAAGCGGCGGTTTGCGAATTTTTGCGGGCCAAAACAACTAGTCAGCGGATGCCTTTTTGTTTTCTTTGGTATCCAGCCTCTCGGCAATGATCTTGAGGATTTTGGTCTGGTCATCCATTGATTGTTGCAGAGTGTTCACGCGCGAATGCAGCCGCTCAAATCGTTCTTTAAGAATCTCGATTTCCGATGCGGAAGAGGCACAACTGCTTTCCCGCCTGGGGGGCTCTTCAAAGGAAGCGCCGCGAGGCATCACTGGATAGCTCGCCATCATTACGGGCATCGACATCATAGGCATCCCACGGGAAATCCCCATGCTTTCATAAATCGGGCCCGAAGGAGGCGCCGCTCCGCGGCTCGGCTGCGGCGATGAAGAAGGCTGATCGCAGCACTGACGGCAGTGGTGGTGCAAGCAATGATGCTTCCGGCAGCAGGCGGGCTTCTCACAAACCTGAATCGTTACTTTGGCGTTGCAAGTTGGACATGCGGAGCGATCACAACCGCAATCCGCGGCAATCGATGTAGCGGCGAGAAATGAATAAGAAGCAAGTATCGCCAACAATGTTGATCCGCGCATGGGCACATCCTGGATGAAGGGCTAGCAGCAGCGAGCTGCTGAGGGGCGCTGCCTTCTCATCCTTCGGACGCGCTGGCGGACCATCTACGGCAAACCGGCTGTCGTCGGAATAATCGACAAAACCGGAGTTGATGAGTGAGCTAGCTAAACCGCTGCGGGCGCTACTGCATCATCAGGAGTTGCTTCTTGCTCGGTCAGTACGGACATGCCTCGGAACCCCCAGCCTTCACCCCAGGAGTTCCAAATCCGAACTCCGTAAGAATCTGGCCCCAAAATAACTGGGTCCAAGGCGCAGACTTCGTGCCCCATGGTCATTCCCGGGAAACGATTCAATCCAATAGCCACCGGTATTCCCGCGAGCAGCAGCGTAATAAGTTGGTCAAAGCTGCGTCGGTCCAATTCCCACCAATCGGAAATCTTATGATTCAGCCGATCTGCTCGTGAAGCAGGCGTATCGTAGTTAGGATTGATGGCATTGGGTGGCCACAACGCCTGCGAACACACTCCATTCTTGATGATGTATTCTAGAGCTTCGCCGCCAAAGCCACCCCTGTTTTGGTAATTCTTGATCGGAGCTGCTACTGATGCCGGCGAAAGTCTAGTAATTACAGGACCTTGTTGCGCTTGCACAATCATCATTGCGGAAAGCAATGCGTTGGTCCAGCAATAAAGAGTTTGATCCTGTTGAAGCGAAGCGATGTTGGCTTGCAGGCGAGTGTCCGAAAGCCGACGCTTATTTTGCTCCATCGCGCGGATTTTCGCCGTCCACTGATTACGCGGAACGACTGGTCCTGGGAATACTGTAGCTCCGGGCAAAGCGCCTCGTGGAACCTGATTCCAGTCTCGAGCGACTCGTCCGGTGTTAGAAACGAACTCGCCCGGCATGCCCTGGGCTGGTGCATTACTTGCAGGAACTCCCTGCGGCGGCATTGAATTCAAGCTCAAAATGTTTTCGCCGGGATAGAGCGGGCTCGTCATTTTTCCCTCGAATCATTGCGAGATGTGGCGACCGAAATGGGACGGCTTTAGAAAGTAAATGCTAGGGTCCCCCAACCTGTTGCAGCAACTCCAGCGTTTCATTCTCGCCATCCGTGAGTTCCTGGTCGATAACCTTCTTCTCGTCCTTATACACAATTAATGCGGGACGTTCTCCGTAGGCCTTACGAGCAACCTCGTATCGTTCCCACCAGGTGGCATCATTGTTTGTAAGACTGAGCACCTTGTCCTTTTCATAATCGTTGTCCCACATCCGCCACTCCGCGTCGCCATTGGAATTCTTGGCGCAGTGTGTATTCAGATATTCTTTGATTTTCGTCGAATTCAAAACGGCCCTCTGTTCGTCCGTTAAGATCAATCTGTCCTTCACTTCATAAATGATTAGAACCCGCATTCCCTTTGAGCCATCGACCACGACGGTCCCGTCCGAGCCAGGCGGTTTTTTGCCGATCTCTATCGACCTTCCAGCTTTCAACGTCGCCAGCAAATCCTGATTCGCCTGCCGAATACCATCCGCATCCGATTGCCACTGGAAATCCGTCTTGCCGTCAATTGCTTCCGGCATGCCCCGCGGCTTTTGGCCCTCTTCTTCGGGACCAGCCGCTCCGCGGGGAAGCACTACGGGCAATATCTGCCCGGCCGCCGCCGCCAGGTCGCGCATCACCAGCACGCCGTTGTCAGTGATGCCGTTTCCCCAGTGAATCCGCTGCTTGTTTCGCAGCACGCCGTCCACATAGCGAATGCGGCCCCGGCTCGAGCCGTAGGCCGGGTAGGGAATGAACGGCTTTTCGGCATGGGCGGCAACATCGGCACCGACCATGAAAAGGAGGGCGAATAGGGCAATGGCTCGACGAAAAAGGGGGGATTGCAACATGAGCCGTTCCAAAGTGAGGGCTTGTGAGGATTGTGCCGCGGGCAAGCGATTCGCGCACGCCACCTGACTGAGGATAGTCTACAGCGCGATTGAGTGATTGCAAGTTTGCGAGGTCCGGCCTCTCCCCAGCCGTCTCAGCTGAGAGTTTGGCCCTAGTTCCGCTCACCCGCCCTGACGTGAATTGGTCGGCTACAATCGTGAAGAACTAAATCCAACCGCTGCACTTCTCATTCCCCTTCCCATGAAGTTTTTTCGCCGCTGGCTCACCTGGCCCCGCGCGGTTGCTGCCTGCGCTTTGCTGCCGGCGATTCTGCTGGGGATGTGGGGCTTTTACATCGATCTGACCAGCACTGGCCGCACGGATACTCTCTCGATCTGGTTCTGGTTGTCAGTTTTGTATTCCACCGTGCAACTCTTTGTGATGGAGTTCAATGTCGCCAACCAGGCGGCACCGTTGCCCTGGCAATTGCACTTTGCCCGCCTGCTCGCGGCACTCTTCTTGGGTCTCGCCATTTGGGAAACCCTCTCCCGCCTTTTTCAGGACCAGTGGCAGGAGTGGCGCTTGTCGCGGCTCAAAGGGCATGTGATTGTCTGCGGACTGGGGCGGCGCGGAGCCCAACTGGCGCAGGGGCTTTTGGACCAGAAGTTCACAGTGGTGGCCATCGAACGGAGTGAGACGAATGAGCATGTGGTAACCTGCACGGCGCGAGGAGCGATTGTGCTGATCGGCGACGCCACCGATGCCGCAATGCTGGCTCGGGCGGGAATCACGCGAGCGAACCTTATGTTGATCGCCTCTGAAAGCGACCGGGTCAATCTGGAAATCGCCTTGCGGGCCAAAGACTCTGCCGCCGATGGATCTCTCGCGCGGGAACGGCACCTCAAGTGCCTGGTCCATGTTTCGGAATGGGAAGTGGCCGAAGTATTTCGGCAGCACCGCATCCTGACTTCTCCCAATCGGCATTTTGACGCACAGCTTCTCAGCTATTTTGAAGAGAGCGCTCGCCTCGCCCTCGCGGCAGTTCCGCTAGATGTCGCTCCCGCCCAACATGCCCGGCTGGTGATTGCCGATTTCGGCCCTATGGGAGAAGCGCTCTTGCTGCAAGCGCTTCGCATTGGCCACTTCGCTGGCGGGCGAGGTGTTGAAATCGTTGTGCTCGACGCCCACGCACAGCAACGAGAGCGGGAATTCCTCCTCCGCTATCCCCAAGCCGCGAGTGCCGGTCAGGTCCGATTCCTCGCCCAGTCGTTGGAAGATGGTGAAACTCGCCGCCAACTCATCGACTGGGCGACGGAATCGGAAACGCATCTCGCCATTGCCATCTGCCGCGACGACGACATTCTCTCACTCGCGCTCGCTTTGTCGCTGCCGGCGAAAGTCCTTGAACAGCCGACCACGATTTACATTTGGCAAAATCAGCCGCAGGATTTGGAGCAGATACTTTCTGGTGGACGAGTCGACGGTGCCCGCTTTGTGCTGCTGGGAGCCGAAGATCCGCGGGAGACCGCGGCGCTTATCGTCGATGACCGGCTCGACCAGCTAGCCCGGGCGATTCACGAAGACTACGTGCAAGCCCGCCGCGCCGATGGCAGCCACAACCTAGCTGATCCTTCTCATCAGGACTGGGTGTATCTGGACCAGGGTTTCCGCAACTCCAGCCGGGCCCAGGCCGACCACATCGAGGTCAAGCTTCGCGCCGTCCACTGCAGAAGGGTTGCGGCAGCGGCGCAGGAGAAGAACGTGACGAGCTTCACGCCGGAGGAAGTCGAGATTCTGGCCGAAATGGAGCACGCTCGCTGGTGCGCGGAACGATTCCTCGCCGGCTGGACCTTTGGTTCGCCGAAAGACAAGGCCCGCAAAGTCTCTCCGGACCTCGTTCCCTGGGCCAACCTCCCCGAGCCAGTCCGCGAATGCGACCGCGAGGCCGTCCGCCGCCTGCCGGAACACCTGGCGCTCCTGGGAGAAGAGATCGAGCGGCTATAACTTGTATTTCTTACGTCATTGGGAGCATTTCAGAACAGTCTCAGCTTTCGATGAACGCCCGGATGATTATAGTTTAGACTGCTGCATTGTCTTAAGGCGTCGAACACCAATCTCCAAGCGATCTGTTCTTCGCTGAGTAGCAGTTGCTTGGGAATCGGATTGCATCAGTGTTTAGAGTTCTCCAATCATGAAATCGAGCCTAACTCTGTTGCGCGAGGCAGTTGCGTTCCTTGCGCTCTTCCTTGCAAGCTGCTCGGTCAATCTCGCGGCTGAGCCTCGGGCCCCCAAAGGCCGCCAGGCACTCCTTTCCGCCGCCACCAGCACCAAGGACCTGCTGGAGTCTCTGGCGGAGCAGTTCGCTAAGCAGTCACAGCACAGCATCAAGGTCAACCCCGGTTCGTCGAATAGCCTGGCAGGACAGATCATTGCCGGTGCGCCGGCGGACCTGTTTCTCTCGGCCAGCCAGGAGTGGGCGGAGAAGGTGCGGGAGGCCAAACTGTGTTCGCAGCAGGTAAAACTTCTGACCAACAGACTCGTCCTGATTGTCCCCAAGGGGAATCCAGCGGGCGTCAAAGAGCCGAATGACCTCGTCAAATCTTCGGTCAAAAAAATCGCGCTAGCCGGCGAGAAAGTTCCCGCAGGCAAATACGCCGACCAATCTCTAATCAAACTTGGCCTGCTCGATAGCCTGATTAAGGAAAAGAAAATCGTCCGCGGCCAGGATGTCCGTAACGCCCTCGCCTTTGTCGAGCGGGGGGAAGCTGAAGCGGGTATCGTCTATTCCACGGATTTGCTGGCTGCCAAGAATGTGACCCAGGTTCACGCGTTCGATCCAGCGCTGCACGACGAGATCGTTTACGTCCTGCTGCTCTTGAAGCACGGAGAAGATAACCCGGCCGCCACGGAGTTTTTCGATTTCCTGAAATCCAAAGAGGCGGACGGGACCATCAAGAAATTCGGCTTTGAGCGGCTCGGTGCCGCTCCTCAAAAAACCAAGACGAAGAACTAGTTGAGGAAACCCGTGCTCTCACCGGAAGAATGGCAAGCTGTGCGACTGACGCTGCAAGTCGCGGTAGCGGCGGTGCTGGGCGGCATGCCTCTGGCCATTTGGCTGGGCTGGGTGCTGGCCAAGCGGGATTTTCCGGGCAAGTTTCTGGTCGAGACCCTGATCAGTTTGCCCCTGGTAATGCCGCCAGTCGTGACGGGCTATCTGCTGCTGGTGGTCTTTGGCAGGCGAGGACTGCTCGGCGGTTTTCTGGAAGATTGGCTCGGTCTGCGATTTGTGTTTGATTGGAAAGGAGCAGCGTTGGCCGCCGGGGTCGTCGGTTTTCCGCTGCTGGTCCGCCCCATTCGCCAGGCGTTTGAGGCCATTGATGATCAACTTATTGGCGCGGCACGGTCACTCGGGGCAAAGCCGTGGGATGCCTTCTGGTCGATCACGCTGCCGCTGGCTCGCCCCGGAATCCTCAGCGGCTGCGTATTGGCTTTTGCTCGCAGCATGGGGGAATTCGGCGCGACCATCATGATTGCCGGCAATATTCCGGGAGAGACTCGGACGCTCACTTTGCATATCTATTCTCTGCTGGAGAATCCGGATGGCCTGACGTCCTCCTACCGGCTGGTGCTGATCTCTATAGTCATTGCGGCCCTGGCACTGGCAGCGAGCGAACTGCTCGCCCGTTACGGCCATCGCCGCTTGCGAGCAGGTGGTCAGGCATGAGCCTGCTTCAATTCGACTGCCGCTTTCGCCATTCCTCCCGGTTCGCGCTGGACCTCGCGTTCGCAGCCGGCCCCGGCGTCACGGCTCTTGTCGGTCCCTCCGGATGTGGCAAAACGACCACGCTCCGCCTCATTGCCGGCCTGCTCGCCCCAGACAGTGGTCGCATTCAGCTGGGGGATCAGCTGCTCTTCGAGAGCACGAAGGGAGTGAACGTACCTCCCGAGAAGCGGGCATTGGGGCTCGTTTTTCAGGACTATCAACTTTTTCCGCATCTCACCGTGGAGCAAAATCTGCGCTATGGCCTCGTTCGCAATCCGGAGTGCTCCATCGACTTTGCACACCTGGTGGAGATTCTGGAACTTGGTCCGCTCCTTGCCACGTGGCCTCATTCCCTCAGTGGCGGTGAAAAGCAGCGGACCGCCATCGGCCGCGCCATCCTTCGTGGCCCGAAACTGCTGCTGCTCGACGAACCCTTGAGCGCCCTCGACCCTGACCTCCGAGAATCCATCAGTGGTTACTTGGATCGCGTCCTCGGTGAGTACCACATCCCCATCTTGCTCGTTACGCACGACCCCCAGAGCATCGAGCGCCTCGCCCACACCACCATTCGCGTTGGGTCACCCCAACCACCCGTGTAATGGTCATGGGGAGCTGGCAGTTCCCTCTTCGGTCGCTTTCGGAAGCGGAACACTGACCATGGCGTGCAGAATCTTAAGCTGAATATTGATTTTAAGGCCGTCGCAGCGCTGATGAATAATCTCCGCCTGGCTGTTGAACAGCAGCGACGAGTTCTCTTGGGTGTAATACCCCGCAATCATGCTGATGAGGCCCAGCAGGTCGCTGCAAAGCGAGAGATAGAGCAGATTCTGCCTCTGAACGACGGGGTCGCGAAGCCCCAGAACGTCTTTGGAACTCTGGTGCACGCTAACCAGACTGATCAGCGAGTTGAGTTCATGAAATCGTTTGCGGTAAGTGAGCATTTCGAGGCCTAGCAGCGCCAAAAAGGCCAGCACTATGTTGGTGAGTATCCCCAAAAAGGCTTCCACTCCCTGAAAGACCTCGCTGGTTTCCGAGACCGTTGGCTCGAATTTATTGTCGGTGATTTTGGGGGAGCGGTTGTCGAGCAAATGGGCCGCTTCGGCTAGAAGTCGCGGTGTGAGATTGCGACGGGCGACCAAGAAGGTGGCCACGGCATATGTCTCGATCGGCTGGGGTGGACTCGGGACGGTGGCGTCGAGAAATCCTGTGGAGATCGTCACTGGCCGCAAATAGTCGAGCCGGGAGAGACGCGCTCCTCCTTCCGGAGTTCGCAGCTCGAATTTGTTCTCGGTCAAACGACCAACGGCTCGCAAAGTGGCTTCGTCGGAAAGATCCTTCACGACAAAGACCGCGTCTACATCAGCGGGAATTTGCCAAGTCGCTTCGGCCGCCAATGATTTCCAGTCATGAGTGAAGGTGACTTGTTCTGCTATCTTCCAGGAAGTCATGAACGTCTTGGCGACTGTATGGCTTCCCTCATTCTCTACCGAAGTGAGAATTTTGCGCACCTGCGCCGGGCCGTTCACTCCTTGTCGAACAAACCACAAGACCACTTCCGGATTGGGCGTCTCCAAACGGGGCAGGTCGCCATCAATCCCGATCCCCCCCTGCACAAAAGCCAGATCGGCTTCCCCTGTTTGCACCAGTTCAGCACCCTCCCGCGAGCCGGGAACCATCCGCGGCTGGAAACGGACTCGCCCCTTGGTTACTCGCAGCCGCAACTCTTGGGCATCCCGATCCGGCATCGCAATGGTCAGCGTAGTGACGCGAAAAAACCGAACGTAAATCCACCCGACCAAAATGAGTAAGGCGATAAACAAAAAGGCCGCCGGCAGGCGATGCAAGCTCAGCGGACGCTGCAAATCCCGCGAGACTCGTTCCGCTTGCCGGGCCGCATCTGTCAGTCCCTGCGCCGCCCTCGCCAGGCCTGCGTGCCCCGGCAAATCGCGGGCAACCGTTTGCTGCAAAGCCACCGCATTCGTGATGATGGGCTCGATCCGCAGGCGGAGCGGTTCAGGATTGGATAATTTCGTGGACATGAGTGAAGTCATCATACTGCGAGCAGCTTGTAGCGCGCACTACAACCATGACGTCGCATTGTGGCGGTCCACTTCTCTGGGCTTCCCCCTTGAATTTTGCCAGATGTCACTGCTCGGACAAACCGCCCAAATAGCGAACCGAGTTCTGAATGACTTGCAGCGGCTGGGCATTGTGATAGACCGCAAAGGTCTCGTGGCCAGGTCGAAAATAAAAAACTTGCCCCTTGCCCACCCGCCACAGACATCCGCTCCGAAAGCGTTCTCCCTTATCCCACTTTTCCTCAAACACAACGGCATCGGGCGAGGGAACGTGAAACGGCTCGTCGTACATTTCGGTGTGAACGACGTCCCAATTCTTCGGCAAACCCCGCGCGAGTGGGTGCTCGGGAAGCAGCGTGGTGACGTGGCTGGGTGCCCCGTCGCCTCGCCAGGCGGGAAACACGCAGGCCGGCAGCGTGAGCTTCCACACTTTCCCCGCTTGCTCCAGTCGTGGAGTCAGCGGCGCGTCTCGCTTGACACCGACGCCCAGGGGCTTGTCGTTCAGGAATTCCAGTTTCGCCGTGGCCCGTTCGGTCTCCGGGATCAGTTTCAAGGCATCCGTTTTGGCTCGCTCCTGCATCAGTCGCACGAAGGGCTTGGCCCAATGGGCCGAATGGAGAGCGACCAATGCCAGCTTGCCGTCGACGACCCGCTTGACGACCCGTTCGGCAAGTTCGTCCTTGACCTCGCGATGCTTGACATGCCCCCACCAGACGACCACGTCTGTCGCATCGAGCATTTCTTCACTAAGACCTTGCTCCGGTGAACCGAGATTTGCCATTTTCACCGAGAGACCGGGCTGGGTGGTCAGATAGGCGGCGATCGTTTCACCGAGAAACTTATCACCGTAAGCCTGTTTTTGTTCGGGTTGCTGTTCGTCCCAAACCAGAACTCGAATCAGCCGTTCTTCAGCAAATGCCGAAGTCGTAAAGCAGAGCAGCAGGATGGTAAACGCAAATCGCTTCATAGTTACTCTCTTCTTGGAAAACGCATGGTGAACGGCGTGGACGATCATTGCTCTCCCACGCAAAACAAATGCTTATCACCTTTGAGGTACAAGCGATTTTTACTGGCAGCGGCGGAAGACGAACTCGGCTCCCCCAAATCGTTGGTGGCCAGCAGTTTGAATTCGGGTCCACTTTGTACCACAAAGGACTTTCCAGCGCTGGCAAAATACAATCGCCCATCTGGAGTAACAATCGGGCTGGACGCCGTGGAGATGCCGCTCAGCCGCGTGGCATAGGCCTCCTTACCCGTGGCCAACTCAACACACTTGAGCACCCCTGGATTGTGGAGCCGATAGAGATAATCTCCCACAATAGCCGGTGATGACAGCCCTTCGGGTATCTGATCGATCTTCCATTTTACATGCGTGACACTTACGTCTCCCTTACCGCCGGCATCGACCAAAATGCCCGGCCCGCCGCGGCCGCTATCGGTAAAGATGAGTCCGCGGGCAAACACGGGCGAAGTCACATCTCCGGGCGTCTTGCACCACCACAACTTCCCACCTGTAACCGGATCGAGGGCCTGCAACTCGTTCGAGGCGGTGACGAGCATTTGGGCCCGCCCGCCGTTGTCGATGATAACGGGAGTTGTGTGGTTAAAAGAACCCTCCGGTCGCTGCTTCTCCCAAAATACGTCGCCGGATTTGGGATCGTAGGCGGTGAGTGTCGATTTCTTGCCGCTCCGGTCAGTGAGCAAAAGTAATTGCCCTCGATAGAGTATGGGGCTGGAGGCGATGGCCACATCGAACGACTGCCAATCGGGAATCTCCTGATGCCACGCCAACTTGCCGCGGAGTTCAATGGCTGCCACGACGGACGAACCAAACACGACATACACGCGCTGGCCGTCGGTGACAGGAGTAGGAGCACAATACCCGCCGCGGAGGTCGGAGAGCTTCCAAGGTCCCGCGGGAACCTGTACGTCCCACACTTGCTTTCCGTCCGCGGCGTTGTAGCAAGTCACATGCTGCTCGGGAATTTCGCCAGTTCCCTGTTTGTCCGGCCAAAAGGCGGTGGTGATGATCACCTGGTCGCCCCACACAATGGGGCTCGATTGGTTGTGGTCCGGCTTGCCGCCGCGAGTCGTCGCCGGCAGCGGAGATTTCCAAACGACATTCGTGCCCTTTGCTCCATCCCACTCGAGCGGCAATTTCGAATCGCTATAACCCATTCCCTTAGGACCGCGAAACCCCGGCCAATCTTCGGCAAAAGACACACAGGCCAACAGCAGAGACGCGAAAATCGGCAGCCAGGTTGCATGGCTGGTCTTCAAGGGGATCTCGCAAAATCGCATGGGGGGAATTCTCCTAATAGTCCGCCACGGAGCCATCCTTAAGCGTCGCACCAGGCCATTTGTAGGTTTGTGGCTTCTGGGCCTCGACGGCGAGTTTCGCTTCGTCAACCTCCACACCCAGGCCAGGGCCGGGAGGAAGTCCGATGTACCCATCTTGGTCGACTTCAAAGGGCATGCGTGTGAGTCCGGGAGTATTGAAGCCGGCGTTCTGCGGATAGAACTCGTGGATCAAAAAGAGCGGAATGGAAGCGACCACATGCAAACTGGCAGCAATGCCAAGGAAAGTGGCGGTGCAGTGCGGCGCGATGGGGACGAAGTAGGCCTCGGCCAACGTGGCGATTTTCTTCATCTGGCTGATGCCGCCAGTGTGGCAACAATCGGGCTGCAGGATGTCGATACACCGCTCGTGCAAATAAGGAAGCACGCCCCAGATAGTCCGGTCGCGCTCGCCGCAGGCCAGTGGAATGGAAATCTGCTCCTTGAGCCGCTTGAAGACCTCGATGTTGCCTGGAACCGCGGGCTCTTCGATGAAGAGCACATCGTACGGCTTGAGGGCGGCAGCAAGTTGAATGAGCGTGGCGGGGGGGACCGCGGAGTGGGCGTCGAACATCACCGCTCCGCTCGGACCAACTTTTTCCCGGGCCGCCTTGATGGCCCGCACCATGTTGTCGATATCCGCCGGTGTGCCAGAGTGCTCGTAGATGCCGTGCGGCGGCACTTTTTGGGCCTTGTCGGTGTGATAGACGCGGATGCGATCCCGCGTCGGGCCCCCCAGCAGGCGATAGACTGGGACGCTCCACAGCTTGCCCGTGATGTCCCACAAAGCCATATCGAGAGCCGCAATGGTATGAACCATCAAGGCTCCTTCCCGCAAATTGCGGTGGGACCGAAAGAGCTTCTGCCAAAGATGCTCGACCCGCGTCGGATTCTCCCCC
Source organism: uncultured Pirellulaceae bacterium (assembly GCA_964444865.1). Lineage (GTDB taxonomy): Bacteria > Planctomycetota > Planctomycetia > Pirellulales > Pirellulaceae > SXOA01. The sequence goes on from CAYUJE010000024.1 coordinate 13,998, forward strand.
TTCAACAGTTCAAATATCGATTCCACCAGCACCTTGGCCGGTCGCGGATCAACCCCCTTGAGATCCCCCCAGCCGCTGATGCCGTGGTTGGTTTCGAGCTTTACATAAACGACCGGCCCCACCCAGTAGGTCTTGATTGCCGTCAGCCGGATGCTTGAAGTGCGGTCGGCGACTTGCTCCGCGGGGTTTTGCTCGGCGCTCACCGCCTGATTCACAAGCGTCATTCCGGCTGCCGCTGCGCCGACAGAATAGAAGAGATCACGGCGAGGGAATGAAGGGGGCATTTTGCGGTATTGCTAATTGGCTATGGTACGAATTTCAACATTTCGCGAAGCGGATGATGGCGGAATCAGTCTTTGGCAACGGAATCAAGATCGGCTTTGGAAACCTCTTCTAATCGTTTCTGCAAGTGCGCGACTTTTTCGGGCATTGTGGCGGCCAGATTGGTAACTTCGTTCGGGTCGGCACTCAGATTGAATAGCTCGATTCTCTTGGATTCTTCCTTACCCTGCACAATCAGTTTCCAATCTCCTTCCCGAACTGCGCGGGCACGAAATCCAGGAGCAACCCAGTAGAGAACATGCGATTCCCGTTTTCCCTTTCCGGTAAGCAGGGGCCAAATGTTCGTGCCGTCCCAGTTCGCAGCCGCGTCTAACTTGTGCGGCGCTAAAGCGCAGAAAGTCGGCATCCAGTCGGTAATCTGAGTTGGGGAGTCAGACTTTCCGGGCTTGAGCTTTCCGGGCCAGCTTACAATGGTTGGCACACGAATGCCCCCTTCATAGAGATCTCCCTTCTCACCTCGCAGCGGAGCATTATTGCCCGTCAACTTTCCCTTCGGATAGGCATCCGGGGGATACTTTTGATCGCTATTCTCCGCGGTGCTCCCGCCGTTATCGCTGGTAAAGACGAGCAGGGTATTTTCTCGTTGGCCCGATTTGTCCAGTGCCGCCACGATGCGTCCCACGGCATTGTCCAGGTGCATGATGCAAGCGGCATAATGGCGAGGTACATCCCCCTCAATGCTGGCTGGAACTTTTGCTACCCACTCATCAGGTTCCTTTACCGGCAGATGCACCGCTGTGAACGGCACGTAGAGAAAGAACGGCCGCTCCTGGCGTTTACCAATCCAGCGGATGGCTTCCTGGGTGATAAGGTCGGTGACATGTCCCTTTTCCACCAGCAATTGCTCGTTCCGGTGCCAGGTCGTGCTGAAGGGTCCCTCTTTGTAGAAATGATCCCACGGTCCAACGCCGCCGGCCAGGGGCCCATAACTATGGTCGAAGCCAAAATGATTGGGGCCCCAAGCGGCCTTGGAACCAAGATGCCATTTGCCCGTCAGACAGGTGTCATATCCCGCCGCCCGCAGGGCCTTCGGAAGCGTCAGCGTATCCCACGGCAGGGCCCGCTCGTTTTGCGGATTGGTCACGCCAAACCGGCTCCAGCAGCGGCCGGTCATGAGACCGGTGCGCGTCGGACTGCAGACCGGCGCAACATAATGTTGCGTGAGCTCTACACTCTTGGCCGCCAGTTGATCAAGATGGGGCGTGGGAGCATTACCGCCATGAAAACCGACATCGGCCCACCCCAAATCATCAGCCATGATGAAGACGATATTCGGCTTGCTTTCCGCGACGCAGGAGGCAGCGAAAAGATGGACGAAAGCGGCAGCGAGAGCAAGTCGGAGAAGTTTCATGGCGTTCTGGCTCCTACGGGTACTCAAGGGGACTTCAGGTGGTCGGAGAGCATCTTGCGTGCGGTCTCGCCGTTCCACTCATGCCCTCCTTCAAAACGGTGGAATTGCAGATGGCCTGGAGTTTCCGTTGCCGCGTAGGCCCGCTTGAGCCGCTGCATGGCCTTCTCAGCCCAATCCTTGACCACGAGGGAATCACGTGAGCCGATTTCCCAGATGCAGGGACGCGGCGCAATGAGAGAACCGATCTCAGGGGTATCTCCGAACTCCAGCAGGCCGGGAACAACCTGGGCTCCACATGAATATCCACTGCCGCGGGCCCGCTCCTGGAATACATTCAACGCCCCCGAAATAACCGCGACTTTGATCCTTGGATCCAAGGCGGCGGCGACCATCGTCATGCGGCCGCCATAACTTAGTCCCACGCAGCCTACTCGCTCCGGGCGCGCATCGGCTCGCTTCGAGGCAAAGCTTAACGCCCAGCTAACGTCTCGCAGATTCGCCCCCAATAGCGTTTGCCCTAAGAACATCATCCGCACGAAAGCGACAGCACACTGATCTGACTTGCTCGCTCGCTGCTCGTCCGAAATGCGCCGTCCAAAAGGTGTGAAACAGGGAGCGACCACGAGATAGCCATCGCGAACCAGCTGCCGTCCGTAATCGTAATTGGCACTGCGAATCGCCTGCATATGCTGCGGAGTAGCTTCCACTCCAACTACGGCGTCGTGGCCAAAGGGACCATGTCCATGCAGTGCCAGCACAATCGGAAACCGCTGGTCGTCATTCCCGAGTGGTCGCAGCACATACAGCGGCAAACTCGGCATGCCGTCTGCTCGCAACAACCATTCTTCCCGCGTGTGATCGGCCAGCGTGACTGTCGACAGCCGCTCGCTTGTCCAGCGCTCCGGCGGCTGGTGGGGACCGATGAGAACTCGCAGCTTGGCCGCAAACTCTTTCTGCCACAACTCGAGTTCCTGGGAATTTGTTCCCCGAAACTGCATCCTCAGGGGAGCATTGTCGAGTGCCCGGCCTAACTCTTCATTGAGCGTTGGCAGTTTTACCAGGCCATCTTCAGCTGAAGCACAAGCTTGGCCGCCGATCAGCGCGGCAAGCGAGAGGAGGATTTGACGCCGCGAAAAAAGTGGTGGATTCGCTTGCATCGTGAAAGTCTAACAGGAAAGGACTCCCTAATCTATTTGGTGAAAGAGAGCGTCGCTTGCCGTGCTGTTTGGGAGCGACTAATCGCTTAAGATTTTCCCTGAGGCGCTCCCCATCCGTATCGCCGTCAGGGCAAGTAGTAAATGAATCCCGCGATGAAAGTTAGATCGATATGATGACGCCCCTCGACTGGCTCGTGATCGCTGCCTACGCTGCCGCCTTGCTGGCCGTGGGGTGGTTTTATTCGCGGCGGAATCAGACGGCTGACGACTACAACCTGGGGGGTCGACGGATGAATCCGTTGGCGATAGGTCTGTCTCTGTTTGCAACCCTGACGAGCGCCCTCTCGTATCTGGCAATCCCTGGGGAGATGATCAAGAACGGGCCCATGGCCTTGGCACAACTACTCTCATTTCCCTTGGTTGTGGTCGTGGTGGGGTGGGGCCTGATTCCCTACATCATGCGACAATCGGCCACTAGTGCCTATGAAATGCTCGAACAGCGGCTCGGACTGAGCGTCAGGCTGGTCGGTTCGCTCATGTTTCTCTCGATGCGACTGGCGTGGATGGCGTCGATTTTGTTCGCGACTTCGGACAAAGTAATTGCTCCGCTGTTGGGGCTTGGGCCCGTGGGAACGTTGCTAGCTACCTGTGCGATGTGCCTGATTACTGTCATCTATACCGCGCAGGGAGGTCTAAGAGCGGTCGTTTTCACAGATGCAATGCAGTCGTTCATTATGTTGGGAGGGGCGGCACTGGTCATCCTCGTGATCAGTATCGACTTGGGAGGAGTCTCCGCCTGGTGGCCGCAGAATTGGGTGTCGCATTGGGCACCGCCGAAATTCTGGTTCGATTCCTCCTCGCGGATGACGTTTTTGGGAGTTACCACGACGGCATTCGCCTGGTATGTCTGCACCTATGGCTCCGACCAAATGGCCATTCAGCGCTGGCTTTCCACCCGAAATGCATCGGCCGCACGCTGGTCGCTCGTCACTTCGCTCGGAACAGAAGCTCTTGTCGCGTTGCTGCTGGGTGCGGCTGGCCTGGCGGTGTTTGGCTACTTCACGGCTCATCCTGTCGAGTTCCCAGAATCGAAGGACCTGCTTTCCGGCACTGATCGGCTGTTTCCCCGATTTGTCGTGGTCGGTTTGCCGCCTGGAGTCTCCGGAATTGTCATTGCGGCTGTGCTGGCCGCGGCGATGTCGAGTCTTTCTTCCGGCATGAATTCATCCTGCGCGGTCATAACCCAGGACTTCATCGTTCGCTTCCGCAAGTCTCCGTTATCCGACGCCAGCCGCGTTCGGATCGGGCAGTTCATTTCCGTGTCCGTAGGCGTGCTGGCAATTCTGCTGAGCATGCTGGTTGGCCAGATCGAGGGGAACCTGCTGGATTTGTGTTTTCGTGTCGTGAACTTGATGGTTGCGCCGCTCTTCGTATTGTTTTTTCTGGCACTCTTTGTACCGTGGTCGACGACTTTCGGTGCACTCGCTGCCGCCATCGCCAGCGTTACCACCGCCCTGTGCATCTCGTTCTCCGAGTCGCTAGTTCGACTGTTTGAAGTTGAAAATCTAGGGCTGGGAGAAATCAGCATTCTTTGGATTACACCTGGTTCATTTCTGGCCGGAATCGCAGTGGGGGGGCTCTTGAGTCTGTTGCCGATCGGTCCCCGCTCGAAAGACCTTTCTAAGAGATAATCCATGCCTCCATCGAATCAATCAGACCACATGAAGCGCGAACTCGTTATCGTCGAGCGGAGTCTCATCTACGACGCCACGTCACAGCCAGCGAGCCGGCGGATCGCCTTCTTCACCAGCCTGTGCCGTTTGGCTTCCGGAAATTGGCTCTGCGGCTTCCAGGTCGGAACCTCGAAGCACGCCGTCGACTCGACAATCCAAATCTGCCGCTCGACTGACAATGGCCTGACCTGGCAGCAACTCGATCTGAATCTGCAGACAGAACTCGATGGCGTGCCGGGGTCGCTCTCGGCTCCAGCCATGATCGAAACCGCGCCCGGCCGGCTGCTGCTGTTTGCAACCTGGTTTGATCGGAGCGATCCGCAGCGGCCGCTGTTTGATCCTGTTACCGAAGGAATCCTTCATTCGCGACTGCTGCTGGCGCATTCCAATGACGAGGGAGCTACCTGGAGTTCTTGGCGAGTGATTCCCACCCCGGGTTTGGCCGGCTGCTCGGGGACAGGACCGATCATCTCCTGGCCGGACGGCACCTTGGCGTTTCCCTTCGAAAGCTTTAAGGAATATGACGATCCTCGCCCCGCTCACCATGGCGCGTGGGTGCTGATTTCCAGCGACGGCGGGGAAACGTTTTCGCCTCCGCATCTCGTCGCTCAGGATCCGGACAACCAAGTGTATTACTGGGACCAGCGACTCGCCCCAACCAGTCATCCGCAGGAGTACGTGGCCCTCTTCTGGACCCACGACCGAGAAACCAAGCGAGACCGCAATGTTCACCTTCGTCGTGCTTCGCTGGGATCACAGCCTGCCATCGAAGGTGATGCAATTCGCGAGACGGCGTTGCCCGGCCAGATTTCCGCCCCTCTACTGCTCGCTGACGGGAGACTGCTGGCGTTTGTGGTGGATCGACGCACTCCTTGCACATTGACACTGTGGCAATCGTCTGACGAAGGCCGAACCTGGCCGGAGGATCGTCG
>CAYUJE010000024.1:19612-31478 GCA_964444865.1 uncultured Pirellulaceae bacterium
ACGTCGTACCAGATGTTGGGCATATCCCGCAGCCGATCGATGGCCTGGCGAATCGGCCAGTAGGTAAAGCTGCGGGCACAGTGGGCCAGAATCCATTTGATCTTCGGATAACGGCTGCCCGTGAACTCGTGCAGGTCCTTCAGATTGAGTTCGTCCGCGCAACCATGGAAACGGGAAAGGTGCATCGTCACCCATAGTCCTAAATCGTTCGCCAGTTCAAGCTGCTCATGCGGCAGAAACTCGTGGATGCGGCACTGCGCGACTTCGCCGGTGACAGAGAACAGGCGATATGGCTTGAGGCCGATGAACCCGAATTCGCGGATGTCGCGCTCGATGTCCGTGACTCGGCAGGCGGGCGTCACCAGGCGATTCATGCGGGACTGCGGATCTTGCTTCACCTGCTGGATGCACCAGCGGTTGTGCGCCTGCACATCGATCCCCGGTGCAGGAGTTCCGAGCACGAGAAAATGCGTTTCCCGTCCGGGATACAAGCGGGCTGCCCACTGCTGCAGAGCGGGCAAATCCGCCTCCGACCAGCTATGAAATGCACCCGTCGTGGACTGCGGAAGATGCTCCAGATGGAGCATGTGGATGTGAGCGTCGAAGACGCGGTCGGGAACAAAGTCCTGCAGTTCCTCTTCCCAAATCTGTTGGTCCTGAGGCTGGAAGTCATCTACGGAAACTGGCATTCTATTTTCCTCTTGCAAGTCTCCAGCAATTCTAATTTGCCCCGACACAATTAGACGAACAGTCCGTCGATGACTTGCCCATCGGCAATTGGAGTGGGACGCGGCAGCCGCGGAAAGTAGGTGCGATGGTGATCAATTCCCAGAGCGTGATAAATGGAAGCCGCGACATCTTCCGGCCCCCAGGGACGCGTGGCAGGCGCAGCACCGTTGCGATCCGTCGCGCCAATCACCGCGCCGCGTCGCACCCCTGCTCCTGCCATCAACAAACAGCCGGCATTCGGGTAGTGATCGCGTCCCGCTTCCCTGTTGATCCGCGGAGTACGGCCAAATTCACCCATCACGACCACCAGAGTTGTCTCGAGCATTCCTCGCTCTTCGAGGTCATCGAGCAGGGTGGAAAGAGACATATCGAGCTGCGGCAGATTTCCTGGCCCGTCGTAACGGAGCCACTTGGAACCCTTGGGGAGGTTCGCCGGTTCATGAGCAAGTGACATCATCGAATCAAACGAGAGCTGGTGCGTGTCCCAGGTGCCATTCGTTGTACCCTCGCCGAACAAGCCTCCCTGCACCGCTTGATTAATCGTCACAAAGCGTGCTCCAGCCTCAATCAGCCGGCGTCCCAAGAGAACCCGCTGGCCATAGATGTTCATCCCGTAACGTTCGCGAAGAGAAGTTGGCTCATCCCCAAGTTTCATTGCGCGGGCCATGGCACCCCCCGTGAGGACCGCGAGCGCTTCATCGGCAAACCTGTCGTGACTGGCAAACGGACCGTTTTGGGAATCACGTAGTTCGCTTAGTTGTTCAATTTGAGTAAGCATGGAGCGGCGTTCATCAAACCGCCCCGCCGGCACATTGAGTTGGTTCACCGGCAAATCATTCTGGCTTGGATCCCCTTTGATGTTGAACGCATCGTAGGCGGCACCGAGATAGCCCGGTGGGGTTGTATAGCGTGCGGCCACGGGAAGCCCAAAATGCGGAGGAATGCCCTTTACTTTGCTCCCTTGCAGGGCGCTAATCAGGCAGCCGAAGTTGGGAAAGTACTGTCCCCCTCGTTGCGGGAGAAATCCGCTTGCAACGTGCTGCGAACCCAAATCGTGGCCCCCGTTTTTGCCTTGCCACGAGCGAATGAGCGACACCTTATCCATTCGCTGAGCCACCAGAGGCAGCTTTTCACATATCACCGTGCCGGGCACATTCGTCTGAATGGGGTTCCAAGGCCCGCGAATTTCAACAGGGGCGTTTGGCTTGGGGTCGAACGTTTCGAACTGACTCGGGCCGCCCGCCAGAAAAATGAAGATGCATGAGACATCCCTGCTCGCGCTGGCGCGATTACCCGCGGCAGCCAGCAATTGAGGAAGCGAAAGACCGAACAGACCCGCTCCAATCTGCAATGCGGCACGACGATTGATTTTCAACATTCGATAGGCCCCCTGGGCGGATGCTCGTTGGCAAGCATGATCCTGCAAAGGAATGACATCAAGCATCGCTTATACGTTTTTTGGCAGCGCAGGTCAACGACAGCTATCCTTTACAACTGTTGCGGCGGTTAACTTGAAGATGTGCAAATGTTGATCGCCGATCGCCTCTTTGGGATGATCAGAAAATGGTGCTTCGAAAAGATGAAGCTAAACAATCAAGCAATCAATGGTTGTTCCATGCGATGATTCTTCAAAATCTCCAGTCTAAATATTCGTTCAGAGGGATTCATGCTGACTGCTATTCGCCTCGCCACACTCGATGATTTGCCGGCCATCAACGAGATTTACAACTATTATGTACTCAATTCCACTTGTACTTACCAGTTCGAGCCGGAATCTCTAGCAGACCGGCAAATGTGGTTTGCGGCACACTCTCCGGAGACGCATCCGGTCATCCTGGCAGTTCTCGATGAGGTTGTTGTCGGTTGGGGGGCCATCTCTAAGTATCACTCGCGTGCCGGATACTCGCATTCGGTCGAAGCGTCTGTTTACCTCAGGCACGACGTCCGCGGCCGCGGTATCGGCAAGGCTCTCCTTCTTGATCTCATTGCCAGGGCCAGAGCCGCAGGCCATCACACGCTAATCGGTGGTGCTTCGGCGGATCAAGCCGCCAGTCTGGCGCTGCAGAAAAGCCTGGGATTTGAACCGGTCGCTCATTTCAAAGAGGTCGGCTTCAAATTTGGCCGTTGGTTGGACGTCATCTATTCACAGCTCATGCTGTAACGGTCCGGTTGTCCGGCTTAATTGCATTATTCGGTCCGTTGAGGATTACGACCGCACATCGAGCGAAGCAAGCTAGATTTGCCGAGGAGATGCCCTTCACTCCTCGCCCCATTCGCAAACTCGTGAGTCACCCTTGCGCCAAATACTTTCAAGGTCGTCCAAGCAGATTCTTAGTCCGATGCAACACGGCTCCGGACTTCTTAACTCACTCGGTAAGGCGGAGTTGACTTCAGGTTGCCACAGGTTTGCACCCTTTCGACAATGCAGATGCATTCTGCCTCACTTCGGAGGCATCCGCTCATGAAATTCCGCCTTCTGCCCCAAAGATCCATTCGTGCCAAGTTAATGTTGCTCGCAACGGCATCGGGTTGTGTAGCGCTAATGCTGGCATGCTTGGGCTTTATGTCGAACGATATTCGCCTGATGAGCGAAGCGAAGTCACAACAACTAAAGGCACAAGCAGAATTACTTGGCAGCAAGAGCGCGTCGGCTCTGTTGACACATGATCAAGCAGCGGCAGAACAACTGTTGACGGCTCTGCGCTCTCACCCCACGGTCGATTCCGCCATACTTTACGATGCCCAAGGGGAGCGCCTGGCGGAAGTGCATAACGGCGATTTCGCTCCTGAGGTGCCGCATGTCACCAATTTGCGAGGGAGCAAATATGACGAAGAAGGCCGACTGGAACTCATTCACCCTGTTACTGAGAATGGAACACTTCTCGGCACGGTCTATCTGCGTTCCAATATGAGCGATCTGAAAACTCAGATGCAGAATCACCGATACATAGTCGCCTGGGTGGCACTCTGCTCACTGGCCGCATCCATCGCGCTGTCCTTTCTTCTCCAACAGTTCATATCCCGGCCGATCCTCAGACTCGCTCAAACTGCTGATCAGATAACCCGGCTGGGAGACTATTCGCTCCGTGTAAAATCTCCCAGCAACGACGAATTAGGCGAGTTGTATGATGCCTTCAATAAAATGCTGGATCGGGTTCAAGTCTCGGATCGCGCCATCAAGCGGGCTCATGAGGAACTCGAAGAGCGCGTCGAGCAACGCACGAGTGAGCTAGTCACGGAAATACGCGAACGCGAGCGGATTCAAATTGAGATGCTGCAAACCAAGGAAGCAGCCGAAGCCGCGAGTCGGGCCAAGAGTGAATTTCTCGCCAATATGAGTCATGAAATCCGCACGCCCCTCAACGCTATCCTGGGGTTTGCCGATCTGGTGCGACAGGGCACCGACTTGAGCATTGCGGAGCAACGCGATTACCTCGACACGATCCACAGGAGTGGAGAGCATTTGCTTTCGTTGATCTGCGATATTCTGGATCTCTCCAAGATCGAAGCCGGCCAGTTGACGATCGAGCGTCTGCGCTGCTCGCCGCACCAACTGATTGCCGAAACGATCTCGCTGTTGCGGGTCCGGGCTCGCGAAAAGGGCCTGAAGCTCGATTACAACTGGATTGGCCAGGTTCCTGAATCCATTGAGACGGATCCGGCCCGCTTCCGGCAATTGCTGCTCAACGTGGTCGGCAATGCCATCAAATTCACGGATAACGGTGGCGTCTATGTTGTCGCCCAGATAGTCGGCACGCTGGAAGATTCCCGTCTCCTTCTAGAAGTCGTTGATACGGGAATAGGGATTCAATCCGAAAAGCTGCAGAGTATATTTGATCCGTTTTGTCAGGCGGATACCTCGGTGACACGGCGTTTTGGTGGGACCGGATTGGGACTGGCCATTTGCCGGCGACTTGCTGAGGCTCTCGGGGGCGGCATTGCGGTGCAAAGCCGGCCCCACGAAGGAAGCATCTTTTCCATTTCCATCGCCACGGGCTTGTTGCTTGGTGTTCCGACGGTGGAGGGGCCGCTCGGCGATATTCCACGGCCGCGCGAAGAGCCACATGCGAGGAAGGGGATAATGCTCCCAGGTCGCCGAATTCTTGTGGCCGACGATGGTGACACCAATCGCAAGCTGATTCAGATCGTACTTCGCCGCGCTGGCGCAACAGTCCTTTGTGCGGAGAACGGACAGCACGCGCTGGAGATTGCCCTGCGAGAGCATCTCGACGCGATCCTGATGGACATGCAGATGCCGCTCATGGATGGTTACACCGCCACCACTCGCCTGCGCGAAGCCGGTTTGGCGATTCCCGTAATTGCCCTGACCGCCCATGCCATGAAGGGTGATGAGGAGCGTTGCCGTGATTCGGGCTGTACGGGATACCTGGCAAAACCAGTCAACGCGGAGCGCCTGCTGGAGGCGCTGGCGGCGCAAATAGGCGGTATTGACGTGGTGGAACGTTCGTCGACGAGCGAAAGCGGCGGCGGCACAGGAACACTCAGGTCCACGCTCCCGCTCGATGATGCGGAATTCCGCGATATTGTGGACGAGTTTGTTGCCCGCTTCCAGGTTCGACTGGCGGCGATGCACGCGGCATTGGACGCAGACGACCTGGTGGAACTCGGCGCGTTGGCCCACTGGCTCAAAGGGGCTGGCGGAACAGCCGGTTTCCAACCACTCACGGAAGCGGCTTATGAACTTGAATTGGCGCTGGCGGCAGGAGATACCTTGGGGGCCACGCGGGCGATGAGGGGACTGGATTTGCTGGAGGAGAAGATCCTGGGTGGGCTGTACTGCGTCTGAACAAGTCCATGGCATCGCCCAACCTAGAACCGGAAATCGACCCCGAGATTCAGGCCTTGCACCCAGTAGTCAGTGCTGTTGAAGAGCGGCGCGGGACGTGCGGGACCGACGAGGGGGCCTGGATTTTGTGAGGGGTTAATGGTGCGATCGATCTGGCCACCAGCAACAACCACGTCGCTGATATACAGGAAGGAATAACCGACCGTGAAACTCCATTGATCATTCACTTGATAGCCCAGGTTGCAGTTAATTTCTGGAATGAAGGCCAGTCGATTGCGAGAACGGGCTCCGCTGTTCGTACCTTGAGCAAACAGTCCGCTATTGGTGGTCACCGGGGCTAGATTGGGCTCTGTGACGGTATTAGAACCGTAGACGCTTACGGTCTCATGCACATTGCCGATGGCGACTTTCGCCAGCAGGTCAAGTTGCCACGCACCATAGTGATTATCCACCACCAGGCCGACCGTGCCGCCGTGGAATTCACTGCTGGTACGGAAACTATCAGAAACGGAAATGACAGTGCCAGCTGGAATTGATGCGCCGGAAATGTCTGTTGCGGTGCTGGTCATGAACAGCGAATCGTTCATTCGCACAAACTGATAGCCGGCCAGCCAGTCCATCTGAAAGCAAGCATCGCGGGCGATGCAGTGGCGAATCCAGGCATCGGTACCCAAGATTTCATTCCCCGTGCGGATGTTGACGCTGCCATCGGTGGTCCGGCCAGGAAACGCAACGAGCAGGGCATCTTCACCGGGAAGCTGGGTATTGAAAAAGGGAATTCCGAGATTCGGAATGCCATTGCTGGAGTTCACGTAATTCGCGCGCGCTTGCTCCAGCGCCCAGAATCTTCCACCGATCACGGAGCCGTCCTCCAGTACGTGATTCAGCGTGATTCGAAACCCGCTGCGAAGATTTTGTTGGATGCTTTGATTGCCAAAGAGAGTGACTGTTCCAGGATCGCTCAGCACGGGGTCGTCATTGGGATTGGTAGTCACTAGGGATGGGATGTTCTGCCCTCGCCCCCACCACATCAAAAAATCAAGACGCGCCGTTGTTTTCGGAGAGCAACATTCTTCCGCGCAACAGCTATCGCTCATCCATCCGCAGTCTCCTTGGCAGCCCCTGCCTCTGCATGACTCCCCGGCCAATTGCGGAGACGCGTCCAGGAAGGGAACCGTCGACTTTCGTGGATGATCCTGGGCGGAGACATCGGCCCCATGAGCGAAAATCGCGACAGTCGCAGCGAGTGCCAGATGTCGCCAGCTTAGGAATTGCTTGTACATCGAGAACACCTGCACGTGGAAGCAGTTGGTTGCCAATGAGCCGCGTACTCGCGGTGAAACGAATAGTCGGGTTGTGCCGGTAGTTCCGGTTCTTCAAGTTGTGTCGGCTGTAACGGTTGTAGCGAATCACCGGGCCCCTCAACTTTCTGCCTGCGGCGACCAGGCAATCTGGGAAAGATGTCGCGGCGAAGCAAGTTTGCGGGAACGTTGGTTTGACGTAGGTTTTGACACCAACAACCTTAAAGGCAACACATTGCCGCGGATGCTATCACTTGGCTGCATTCATCTTACTTGTCGGAGTACTCAATTTTGTGTTGGGCTATTTCTTGGCCCTGACGCTCGCGGAACCGCCCTTCCTGGGGCTGTTTCAAGGCGCAAGGTTTCCTAAGTTTGGTCGAGGGATAATGCTCCTCTTCAATCGCCCAACCTTGGTTGCTGACGAGTCCGATGGGGAGGAAGAAGCACACGATTTGCCGCCCGAGGACGCGAGCCCATTGCCCGCGATCGCGACGATTAGCGAACTTCCCGAATTGTGGCAGCACACCCTGCGAGACGATGGGCAGTCGCCCGAAACACTAGCCGCGGGCGTAGTAGCTTTCTTGCGTTTGGAGGGGACCGTCTATCGCGAGCACCTGTTGACGGCGGAGGCCCGGGCGCGGCAGGCGCTGGCCGTTCAGAATTCGCTCGCGATGGAGCAATTGGCGGCAGACTTGCGGTTCATCAATGTGGAATGGTCGCGCAATCAGCGGCAAGCGGCGGAACTCATCGAGGAACGCGCGGGGCGTTTGGGCCCGGCGGAATCATCCGCGCTGCACTTCGCCCGGCTCATGCGCGATCACGAAGCGCAAATCGCGGAGATTGATCGAGAAGTACATTCCTTAAACTTTCGCACTGAAGGAACGGTTGCTTGCCGGCGAATGCTTGGGGAAATGCTTCAACTAATTCACCTGGCACATGTGCTTCGCGATGCAACCCAGCTTGCGTTCGCGTCGATCTCCTTGCAAGAGGCGAACCTGGATAAGCTTGATCGCAAGCTGCACTACGACACAACCACGGGACTGCTCGGACGGCTAGGTGTCGAATCGCTTTTCGCGAGTGGGTTTCAGGGAACGTCGCGGCCCACGGCAGCGCTCCTGATTACGGTCGACCGCTTTGGCAAGGTGAACCAGCGGCTGGGGGCGCGTGCCGGAGACCAGATTTTCAAGGCGATCTCCCGTCTGGTCGCGGAGCTCGTTGCGGCCCAGTGCGAGAAGAGCCTGATGGCCAGGCTATCGGGCAGCGAATTTTTGATTCTCGCCAACGAAGCCACCGCGGACGAGCTCACCGCCATCGGCGAACTCATCCGCCAGACATTTGAAGCCGCGGGTTTCAGTTATCAAGGGACGGACATCTCCCAGAGCCTGACGATGAGCGTAAGCGCCATCTCGGCCGGTGCCAGCTTAAGCGACATTCTGAGCCGGCTGGACGTCGTGAAAGAAGTCGCCTTCCGAGCCGGCCGCAACCGAAGCGCCCGCTGGGAAAACGGCACCGCGGTCCTGACGCTCCCCCCGGCCATTCCCCTGCCAGCCAAAATGGTCCCCATCGACGCAGCGGCTGCGTGATATTTGGGACGGGGCTGGGAACTTAAAAGGTTCCTGGCACCTTTTCCGGCCCGCCCCTGCGGCCGGCCGAAAGACCAAACAACGGTTCCTGACAACTTTTCTGCTTTTGCTGCCTCTCGAAGGCCGCCACGATGACTCCTGCACCAATCGCGCCGTTCAAACATGACTTCCTTGGCCAACTCAACACTTAGCCAGCGAACTTTCACCACTACGGGTCCACGAGGAGTCGGGGGAGTCGTCCAGTGTCGACGCGCGTTGCCCTGAGCGGGTCCTCCTTTTCCAATGAAGCGATGCTCTGCTTTACTAGAGGGTCCGAGTCCTTTGCCAAAGTCGCGATGACGTCGGCCACGCGAAATTCGCGATATTGGACGATTGTTTCGGCCACAAAGAGCCTTGCCCACCAATGGGGGCTTTTGGCCAGTTCACGCACTGCGTCCTCGGTCTCTTTCGAGATTTTTTCTCCTTCGAGGCCTCCCATATACTGGATATCGAAGAGCGCATTGCTCATCACTCGCTCCAATCGCCTCAGGCGTGACCATTCCTTTCGATCGGCCTCGGGGACGAACAAAAGGAATGCAGAGTTGGGAGCCGTTTCAAAAATCCATCGTTTGGCGGGAATCGCCAGTTCATCGCCAACCTTTTCGTTCCTGACCACTGGCGCAAAATACTCCAGATCCCTATAGTTTTGGTATTTCCCGCTGGGCGTGCCTCGGAGCGTGCGACGTGCATCCTTGCGCAGTTGCTCGTTCGCACAATACGCATAGCGGGACATAACTTCAACCCATGTCCCTTCCGAGATGCGACAGTATCCAAACAGGCGATAGACGGCACTCCCCAGGACTTTTTCCTTCATGTGTGCGACATAATACGCGACTTGCAACACAAACCGTTCGTTGTCTTCCGCTGCCAAAGCCCGTAATCGCCGAATGGTGCGAAACTCTTTTGCTTCGTCTTGCGCTGGGATGGTCCATTCATGGATCAGTGCTTGGATTTCCGCATGGGGCTTGATCGGAAACGGCTCCTCCGCCTTGGACGTCCCCGTGGGCGACGCCACTATTGACGCCACGAAATGTACGAGGACGATTGACGCATATCGATATGACTTGCACCTATTCATGGCAACAACCTATCAATAATTCCTTCATGAACCGGCTCTGTGGCTGTTGCGGGGCCTGTAAACCCGTTGATGATTCTGCCTACGACTCGTGGATCTGCATCAATGGTCAGGTGATCATGCGCTGTGCCCCACGGAGTCACGGTGACATTTGTATTCACCGACGGGCCCTGAGGGGTGTCAACGCCCTCCAGAAGGATACCTCCGTAGAATTTGCCGCTAGCTTGCCGGTAGTTCACGTGGTAATCGCTACGAATTGGCCGGCGATTTTCGGCGGCTCCTGCTTGAATATTCCAAGGCTTGATGCCATCGATGTAGGCGGTAAATCCCAGAGTGACGTCATCGGTCGCAATGTCAGCGTCGAGCAATTCCGAAAGCCAGTACGCCGCTCCGCCCCCTTGGCTGTAACCGATGATCGCGATGTCATTCACATTGCGTCGTTTGACCGCCTCCTTCACTTCCGCAAAGGCGAGAAAAACATCATCCTCGTCGTAAGCATGGACGTCGAATCCGGCATTGAGATTGGTGATACCCGAATAGAGTTGGCCGGCGATAACGAATGCTCCGTCCAATTGGTTGAGAGGAGCATTGTCGCGCCCGCCAAGCGCAATCACGATGCTTTGGAAGGCATTGAAAGTAATGGAATCTTCAGCGACGGTGTGCTGAGCAGCCAGAATGCGAGCGTCTCGCATCTGCATCGTCAACGTGGACGTGGTAGCGGTGCCAGCGACATTAGTCCACTCGACCCACAGCGTGGTGAAGCCCAAGAACATTTCCAATGTCACGTCTACTTCGGTGTCAGGACTGTTCTCGCCCCAAAGCGGGTTCGTGCGATCCGCATTCAGGAAGACGCTAATATCCGTGGTCCCTCGCTTGAGAAACCACTTTACGCCGGCCAGGTTCAGTGGAGCGGCTTCAATGGTTACCTCGATCAGATCGTTTTCGCCGGCCACTCCATCGGTATCGTGGAAGTCAAAAGTTCCATCCGCATCGTCGTCATCGCCATTGACGCGGATTCCAACTCCCGGCGAATCTTCATATTGATCGTAAACGGGCGTGCGCGGAAATGGGTTTCCGTAGCCAGCAGTTTCTGTTTGGGGACGATAGGCAGTCAAGTCCACGAAGCCCACAAACACCGTAATGGTGTCGGAGGTAACAAATGCTCCCGAGCCTTTCTTCAAAGAAGCAGTAATATGATCTTGGCCACTGAACAGGCCTTCAACATAGAATTCCGTTGGCAAAATATTGGTGCCAATGGTGTACTGCATCGGCAACGGCTGCTTGTCCATGGTCTTCCACAATTTGATCTTGTTACCATTCGAGAACAGCACCTGGTAACCCGGAATCGTCGTCGCGTCCGCGCCGAGTGAGAACCTGACCAGTCTCAGGTCGTCGTCATCCATCGGAGCACCAAGAATGTCAACAAAGGGTGCATCGTTCTTGTCAGCGTTGAAATTCCAGTTGTCGTCGTCACGATTCAGCGGTACGAAATAGCCCGGGTCGTCTAGCTCAATGGAATCATCGGCCTCGTCAATCGCCCCGTCATTATTGGAGTCCCCGTCAACATCAACCGCCGGCGGAGGCACTGCCATAAACAGAACCGCATCGCTCGCCACGGGCGTTCCGCCCGGCGTCCAGAGGCGGAGTTTCATCAAGATCTGTCCGACGGAGCGGGCTTCGAGGTAGAGGGTTTGCGGAAGTTCGTCCGCATTGCGTACTCCGGGAGCGGTGGGATTCTGCAAGCCGACGATCCACGTGCTGACATAGCCTTCAGCTGACGTGGGACCGGGGACCATGACCAAGGGTGAGCCGGACTTGTCCGGAGTGCTCCAAATTTGGGGCGATTGATTGCTGGAAGCGGAGATCTGCCAGACGGTCAGCGTTACCTTCCAGGCATCGTAATTGGTAATCTCGGGACGGAGGGCCTCTTGCCACTTGACCTCGAAGGGCTCGAGATCGTTTTCGCCGTAAATGGGGCCGTTTTCATCCATGTCGGGGATGTCGTTGGCATTATCGTCGTTGTCGTTGACCGCGATGTACCTGCCAGGCAACCCGCCTGTGGGCATTTCATCCCCTGGCGTACTGCTGGGCTCCAAGTCTTCATCGCTGGAGGCAATTGCTCCGTCATTGTTTGCATCGTTATCCAAATCAAACAGATACATCCCAAAGCTCTTGGACTTTGACACCACGCCCATGTCGTCATCGGTGAGGGTGACCGTGATCGTGTAGGACAGGCCATCGGCGGGATAGGTATGAGCCTGCGAGAAAGTGTCCCCCACGAGCAGGCCGGTTTCCAAGTAGAGCGGCGACTGATCCCCCCAATCAATTTGCA
>CAYUJE010000025.1:0-30856 GCA_964444865.1 uncultured Pirellulaceae bacterium
CCAATGTCGGGCTTCTCGACATTCATACCAACGCCGATGTTGTGAAAGGCGCCATCGGTGAAGTTCGGTCCAACGTGGCAGGCGGAACAGTGGGCCTTTCCGAAGAACAATTTCATCCCCCGCTGTGCCGGTTCTGAAAGGGCCTTGGTATCGCCGGCCTTGAAGAGGTCATAAGGGGCACCCCCGGACAGGACCGTCCGCTCGAACGCGGCAATCGCCTTGGCCATGCCGTCGTCGGTCACATCGGTGCCAAACACCTTCTGGAATTGCTTTTTGTAGCCTTCGATCTTGTTGAGCTTGGCGACGACTTCCGGCAGCGTCAAATCCATTTCAATCGGATTCTGAATCGGGCCGAGTGCCTGCCCTTCCAAGCCTTTGGCCCGGCCATCCCAAAACTGCAAATCCTGGTAGGTGGAATTGATAATCGTCGGCGAACTGCGGCCGCCGCGCTGTCCCTTAATGCCAGTGGCGAACGCATCGTCGTTCGACCAGCCCTTCTTGGGGTCGTGACAGCTGGCACAACTGATGGTGTCGTCTCGCGAGAGCCGTTTGTCGAAATAAAGCTGCTTGCCAAGTTCAATTTTTTCGGCGGAAGGTTTGTTGTTTTCGGGCCAAACCACCTTTTTCAGGCCCAGTGGAACATCGTCCGCCGCCTGGAGGGGAGAAATGGAAAGGCTCAACCAAACCGCGGCTAAGGTCGCTGCGGTAAGAAAGCATCGCATCAGGAAAACTCCTTGGGGTAAGGAGAGAATGAATCGGCAGGAAATTTGGCGGGAAATGGACTCTCGCATTCTTGTCGCCACCAGAGGCGAGGGCAAGTGGGGCGCGGTATTCCCCAGTTATTTACGGTACCGCCAGTTGCCGCAGCAGTTCACGGTTTCCTGAAGGAAATTCGTAATTCGCCAGTTGGCGGCGGGGAACCCAGCGAAACGGCGACGCCGGCTGGTTGTCTTCCGCGGACTCCAGATGACACGCGATAAAATGCAATGTCACTTGTCCGTGCGGATAATTCTCTACGTGGACGAGCCTGACTTCCTTGGCCTGGACACCTAGTCCTGTCTCCTCCAGACACTCCCGCACGGCTGCTATTTCAGGAGTTTCACCGAGCTCCACTTTGCCCCCCGGAAATTCCCACAACCCCGCCAGCGGCACATTAGGGGGGCGCTGGCCAATCAAAAAGCAATCGTCACGTTCGACGACGGCGATTGCGATTTGCTTGGTCATTGAGGCTGCGGGGTGGGTCCCCCGATATCTACTTCGCCTGAATCTGGTCCAGTAATCGTCCCGGCGAGCCCATCGCGTTATAGCCGCCGTCGACGTGCACGATTTCAGCCGTCATGCCGGCAGAGGCGTCGGAAAGCAAGAACGAGCCGATGCGGCCGACTTCTTCGTGGGTGACATTACGTCCCAGGGGAGCAACCGCGGCGTAGAGCCCTTCCATTCCCTTCGCGCCCACAGCACTGCTCGCGAGCGTTTTCAGCGGACCAGCCGAGAGGGCGTTCACGCGAATTCCGCGCGGGCCGAGTTCATAGGCGGCATACTTCATGCAAGCATCCAAAGTTGCCTTGCAAACCCCCATGATGTTGTATCCGGCCACGATCCGCTCGCCACCGAAGTAGGTGAGCGTCAGGATGGAACTCTGCGGCGACATGATTTCCTTGGCTGCATTGCAAACCGCCAGCAGGCTGTAGGCGCTGATATCCATCGCCAGTTTGAACCCATCGCGACTGCAGGCGATGGTTTCTTTTTTGATGTCGTCGAGCGTGGCAAATGCGATGCTGTGGAGCAGAAAATCAATCTGCCCGAATTCTTCCTTGGCCTTGGCCATGATGGCGGCAATGTCCTCATCCTTCTGCACATCCAGGGGCATCAGGAATTTCGTCGCCTCGGGATACTTTTCGACACATTTCGCCACCCGCCCCCGGTTCTTTTTCCGCTCGTCATCAGGCCGATCTGGCAGATGCGAGAACCCGCAAACGCCCCCCTCATCCATAATGGCCTTCGCGATAAACCAGGCGATCGACCAGTCGTTCGCGACCCCCAGAATCAAGCCTTTTTTGCCGGTAAAGAGTCCCATCGAAATCTCCTCATGCGCTCAGTCGGTGGACGTGATTTGTAGCCACCCAGAATACCACTAACCTGAAGAACCGGCGAGGGACCGCCGATGATCGCGGCTGTTAAGGGCGGAGCCGCTTCGCTTCTTCTTCCTCGTCTTCACTTGTCCACACGGCCCATTCCGGATAGGCCGCCTGGCTACCTTTCATGGCTCGCCAGAGGATGCGATTGAGAATGTCTTCGGGTGCGCGGTCGATCTCTCGAAAATTGAGCGTGGCGGAGACCAGGGCGTCATCCCGCAGGGCCTTGTCGCGAATGGCTTCGACTCCGGGATTCATCTTGTCGAGCGGAATATTGCTGGCGACGGATGTAAAGGGAGCGAAATCCGGTTGGTCGGTGAAGCAGTCGAACAGGGGGGTGGCGCTGGCGTCGAATTGGTTCATCGGGCGGAGGCCGAGGATCTGTTCGATGGTTCGGATGACGCTGGTGGTGTTGTACTGCGTGCTGACGATTTCGCCCCGCTTCGCGTAGGGGCTGATGCAATAGGCCGTCGTCCGATAGCCGCTGACATGGTCCCAGCCAGCTTGAGGATCGTCTTCGATGGCAAAAATGGCCATTTCTTTCCAGAATTTGGAATGACTCAGGCCTTCCACAATTCGCCCGAAAGCCAGATCGTTGTCCGCCATGCAGGAATCGGGCGTCGGACAGCCGAGGCTGGTGCCGCTGGTGTGGTCGTTGGGCAAGCAAATGATGACTAGATTCGGGTATTCCCCCTTCGCTTCAAACTCTTTCAGTTCGCGCAGAATAAAGTCGGCCCGGTGTTGATCGGGGACCGACATATTCCAGCCAACGTACCCGGTAGGGGAAAAGGGGCGAATCGATTCGACTGTGGGTTCGCTCTCGAAAATGACGTCGTTGGTTTCCCCTTTCCAGGCGCGATAGCAGGCGAGATAACCGGGCTCTCCACTTTTCTTGGCATCGCGCCAGCGGACCTTGGGTCCCATGAATTCGCCGTAGTTACGAATCGTCTTTTTGTCAGCAAGGGCGTTGTCCCAGAGAAACCCTGCGGGGGAGTAGGCCAGAGCATCCTTGTCGTCGTCCCCCATCCCATCGGGATAGCTGCGAGGGAACCCGGCAAAGCTCTTTTCCATGTAATCGGTGCTGAAAGCAGTGGTGCTCCATTGGTGGCCGTCGGCACTGAGAATGCCGGCGCAATAAGTGTTGTCGAGCAGGACAAAGTCTTTGACCAGCTTGTGCTGATTCGGCGTCACCTCTTCGCCAAAGATGCAGAGGTCGGCATGACCGCGTCCCCGTTTGAGAGCGCCGAAGACCTGGTCGTAGGTGCGGTTTTCTTTGAGGATGTAGACCACATGTTTGATCACGCTCGGTTCTCCGATCCGCTCGGGAATGGGCCGCGGCGGCTGTTCCTTTCTTGCGGGGAGAGCCGCCTGAGCAATCGTGCCACTGCGGAGATTTTTGGCCACGCGGTCGGAGAGCATCGTCAACTGCAAATCAGTGGGCCGCGGGACCAGCGAAACCGAGCCATGATAGTGATGAGAGTTGAAGCCCTCGCCCCCCGTCGACGAAAACTTCTTGGGCTTCATGGGCAGCCCCTTGATATTGGCCGCACAAATCACCTGGCGCTGAGGGTCATAAACAACGGCTCCGGGGAACCAACCCACCGGGATTAGGCCCAGTAGTTTGGAATCTCCTTTGTCCTCGGGGTCAAATTTCAGCACGGCAATCGCATTCTGCGAGCCGTTCGCGACATAGAGTTGCTTGCCGGAAGGATCGAAGGCGAGTGCATTGGGGGTTGCACCGAACAGGTCCGAGGGTTTGGACTTTACCCAGACTGTTTCGGTTACGCTTTCGGTCTCGACATTGAGGAAGCTTAAGTTGTCGCTCCCAGCATTGGCGCAAACGACATATTTTTTGTCGGGAGAGACCGCCAAGGCACTGGCATGGAGGCCGGTGAGGATTTCGACCGTCGGTTTGGCTTCATCATCCAAATGAAGAATCGTTACTGAGCCTTCGCTGGCAATATGCCGCACCGGATCGACGCGGATTTCCGTCCCGCGGCCGGCTGGGCCCGTCAGGTCGCCTGCCTGCGGCCGACGGCCTGCCCAGTTGCTGACGAAGGCCTTTTGGCCCACGAGCACCACGTCATACGGAACGGCACCGACTGGAAATGATCGCAGCACCTTACCGCTCGCCGTGTCAATTTCCAGCAGTTGGTTCGACAAGTTTCCGCAGACATACAGTTTTGCTCCATCCGCGGAAACGGCCAGGCCGCTCGGAATTTCTTCCTTCCGACGAGGAGCATTGGCAGGTGGCAACGGGATGGAGTGCGAAGGCTTGACCGTGCCGCTTTCGCCAACCGCAAAGACCTTGATCGAACCATTGACGTTGCTGAGATACAGCCGCTTCCCATCCGGAGAAAAAACAAGTCCGGTAAAACTGACCTGCCCGCGCAAATCCGGCAGCAGAATGTTGGCCGAGGGGGCGGCCGGAGCGGGCTCGGTGCGGCTGTCGCTGGGGAATAAAATGCGCTGTTTGACTTCGGCTTTGTCGGGGTCGAGAAGCACGATCTCACTCGTTTTTCCTGACGCCACCAGTAATTTGCCATCCGGGGATAGTGCGAGCGCCTGCGGACGCAACCCCGCCAATTCCACCTGCCGGCCAACGGGAGTGAGCAACTGATTGACGGGAGTCACGATGTATTCTTCTCGCGATCGCCCGACGAGATCCTTGGTCGATTCGATGCTCGGCTCTTGAGGGAAGACTTGGCGTGATTGCCAGAAGAGAAGAGTGCAGGTCACGAGACAAGTGGTGGAAACGCGAAGCTTCATGGCAATGAAATCTCAGATGAAAACTTGCGGGCGACGACTTGCGCATTCTAACGACTTGTCCTGCCCAATGAGTGCTCTCTCCGGTAAAGTAAAAAAGGCTGTGCCATTATCGAGAACAATCTGGGGAGTGTCCGCGTGCCTGAAACTTATGACGCCTTTCTGCTGGTTTCGTTTGGGGGTCCCGAAGGACCGGAGGATGTCATTCCATTTCTGGAAAACGTGCTGCGAGGAAAGAACGTCCCCCGCGAAAGAATGTTGGAAGTGGCGGAGCATTACCAGCATTTCGGCGGGAAAAGTCCTATCAACGACCAAAATCGGGCTCTGCTCGCGGCTGTCGAAAAGGAGTTTGCGGCTACCGGTATCAAGCTGCCGGTGTACTGGGGAAACCGCAACTGGCAGCCGCTGCTGCCGGATACTTTGCGTCAGATGAAGCAGGATGGAGTGCGGCGGGCGATCGCATTCTTTACGTCGGCCTTCAGTTCATACTCCGGTTGTCGGCAATATCGAGAGAACATCGCGGCAGCGCAAGCGGAAGTTGGCGAAGGTGCACCGCATGTGGACAAGCTGCGCGTCTTTTTCAACCATCCGGGGTTCATTGAACCGATGATTGAAAAAACTTCCGCCGCTTTGGAGCAAGTGCCAGCGGATCGCCGCGGACAAGCGAAGTTGCTCTTCACGGCGCATAGCATTCCCCTGGGAATGGCGGCGACGTGCAAATACGAATCACAACTTCAGGAAGCGGTTCGCCTGATTGCGGCGGGGGTCGGACGCAGCGACGGGCGGCTGGTTTACCAAAGTCGCAGCGGTCCCCCCACCCAGCCCTGGTTGGAGCCGGATGTGGGAGTGGCTCTGCGCGAGTTTGCCCAGGCCGGCGGTAAGGACGTAGTCGTCGTCCCGATTGGATTTATCTCCGACCACATGGAAGTGCTGTTTGATCTCGACGAGGAAGCGCAGAACATTTCACAAGCAATCGGCATGAACATGGTTCGCGCCGCTACCGTGGGCACTCATCCACGCTTCGTCCGCATGATTGGCGAACTGGTGCAAGAGCGGCTGAGCGAGAATCCTAATCGCCTGGCGCTGGGGACCATGGGGCCAAGTCACGACGTCTGCCCGGTGGATTGCTGCGCTTATCAGCCGCGGCGACCGAGCTAAAGATAACTGGGCAGTTTGGAAGCCAACTCCGCTTACACAATTACGGTCGTCAGTGCCTGGAAGTACGGGTGATTGCGAATCGGGTCGAAGTCGTGCTCCAGTTGCACATGCTCGCGGTAGTCCGGCTGCATTTCAAAAGCCTGGGCCAGGAACGAAACGGCGAGCTTTGCATTGCCCGCGAGGCTCCAGTAGCAAGCCAGGTTGTAATGCACGATGGCAATTTCCGGGTCGGCTTCAAGGGCTTCTTCCAAAGTCTCTATCGCCAAATCCAACCGCCGACAGCGCTTGTAGCACCAGGCAAGTGCCAGGCGAATGTGCACATTCTGCGGCTCATACTCAGCGGCTTCACGAAGGGGAGGAATGGCGTCGGTACAGCGTTCCATCATCCGCAAGGCCTGACCACGGAGAAAGAGAATCTGGGCCTTCATTCCGCCGGGGTTATCAATCCGTTCCAGGGTTTCCATCGCCCGCGTCGCCAGAGTGTCTCGCACCTCTGATTCGCAACTCCACCGGTCGCCATAGAGCGATACTAACTCCAGATAACCTTCGGCTTGGCGAAGGAGTTGCTGGCGGCGGATACGGTTAGGGTCGGACATCGAACACATTACCTGTTCAAAAGGGAAACTCTTGAACCCCTGGAAATTGCGACGGGCGGCCTCCTGCTGCCTCTACCTTAAGTTTAATCGGCGAATTGCAAAACCCAAATTGGCCAGACTGAAAAAAACCCGGTAATCGGGTGGATCGTGTCAATCTTAACGTCGCGCCGGGAGTCTCGCACCGGCGGCGCAAAGCTTATGGCGGTGATAGCATCAATAATCGGCCCGAATTTCTCGCTGTCCGCCACGATAACGGGTATGATGGAATGTAATACTACTCTCTTACTGCGCACTTCGGCGTGCCGCGGTTCACCCGGCAAGAAGTTGGGGTAAAAGGCAAGAATAACCGGACGAGCGACTCTCCGTCGAGTAGGGCTCTTAGACCAACGAGGCAACTAATGCGCGTGACAACTCCTGCGATTTCGCGGCGGTGGACACCGTCGATTTCGGGTGCCCAAGGGACGATTCTCAGCCTGGCAACGGTACTGTTGTCGCTCTGCGCCGGCCCGGCGCAGGCGCAGGTCGCCCGGATGTCGATCCCCAACATTGGCTATTTTTCCGGATTTGGGTCATACAACGACGGGGATTTCAAAACGGCGGGGCAAAGTTTTCGCCAGTCGGCCGGGGGTGGTTTCAACAGTACCAATGGCCGCTGGATCGACTCCATCTGCTTTCACGCGATGATCGGCGAGTGCTATTACCAGATGGGAGACATGGGGAACGCGAATGAACAATTCAGTTCCGCCATCCAACTCTTCCTCAACTACCGCGACTGGATGCTGCGGGCGGAGTTTTCCCCCATCGAGCCCGAAGCCAACAGCAAAAACCCGGTCACCTGGGGCCTCAGCCAGCGGCGGACAAAACTGGGCCACTTTCCAGCCCATTTCCAGATCCTGCAGGGAAAGTCCCAGGCCGAAAATGCTGCAGCGGCGCAGAACGGCGGCGTGATTGTCCCGCAGGAACTCTATACCTGCTATGTGGGCGAAATCGTCCGCTGCACGGCGCTGGCTATCTCCCGACGGGGAGAAATCCTGGGCCCCGCCAGCCAATACGATCCCCTCATGCTTTCCGCGGTGGAAGCATTGCAGCGCCGCCCAGGTCCACCGAACCACTGGTCGCAGTGCTGGATCTCACTGCAACTAGGCTGTGCCTATGCCGCCATTAACAAGCCGCAAGAGGCCGCTTCGGAACTGACCAACTCGCTGCAAGCCGGCGGCACGTACGATCATCCTTATACCTGCCTGGGCCTCCTGGAACTCGGCAAGCTCGCCTTCAAACAAGGAAAGATCGATGCCGCTCAGGTTTACTTCTTGGAAGCGACCTACTCGGCGGCTTACTTCGAGCGGTTCGACGTCATGGAGGAAGCCTTCCGCTACGGTGCCCTCACCCACCTCATCAGCGGCAAGCCGGGGATTTACCCGCCGCTGCTCAAGGCGGCTGTGGCGGCTAAGAAAATCAGCATGCTGCATGCGTCGCTAATGATCAGCCTGGCGGAGCAACATTCCACCCGTGGCGAAACCCAGGCAGCAGCGGCTGCACTGGGCCAGGCCCGCACCTCGCTCAACGGCAACGAAATGATGTTGGGGCAGACGGGAGCCCGCTTCAATTACGAAAACGCCAAGGTGCAGTTTCAAGCCGGCAATCTCACCGCGGGAAATCTGTCCCTCACCCAGGCCATGGCTTTTGAAAAAGTTGGTTCGAAACGGCTGTTTCAAATCGCGTTTATTGACCGAGTCGTCTTGAACAAGGAACTGACCGAGCGGGTCGCCGATATGCTCTACGCCGACGTCCTCCGTGAGCCAACCACCGCCGACTGGATGGTCGATCCGATGGAAACTCTGGCCGTCCTCAGCAATCCGCATCCCCTCCCCTACGAACACTGGTTGGAAATCGCCCTCGCCCGCAAGGAAACCGACAAAGCCTTGAACATTGCCGACCGCATTCGCCGCCACCGCTTCCTTTCGACGCTGCCACTTGGCGGACGGCTGCTGGCACTTCGCTGGGTCTTGGAGGCACCAAAGGAGACGCTGTTGCCCCAGGCCCTGTTGCAGCGGCAGGACTTCTCCGTGAAGTACCCCAAATATGGCGAACTTTCCAAGCAGGCCGCCGCCATCAAGGGGGAACTCGATGCGTTGCCGCTCGTCCCGGAAAAAGAGGCAGATGGAAAGAAGCAGGCTGCGCTCTGTGCCGATCTCGCCAAGGTGAGCACCGCGCAGGAAATCATCCTGCAGCAGATGGCCCTCCGCCGCGATCCCAGCGACTTCAGCTTTCCTCCGCTGGTCGATTTCAAGGACCTGCAGCAAAAGCTGAAGCCGGGCGAGCTTGTCCTCTCCTATCTCATCACTACCCAAAGCGTGCATGGCTTTGCCGTTAGTCGAGAAAACAGCGGCCACTTCCGCATCGCCGACTCCGCCAAGGTCAAGCTCGGTCTCGTCGAGATGCTCCGCTCCCTCGGCCTGTATGACCGGAATCAACCCCTCGACGCCAAGGACCTCAAAACCGAGGAATGGAGAATCCCCGCAGCCGTATTGCTCGGGGAATTGACCAATCAAATGGCCCCCGGCGACTGGGCGAAATACAAGGAACTGGTCGTCGTGCCCGACGGCGTCCTTTGGTATCTGCCTTTTGAGGCCCTGCAAGTGCCGACCAAAGACGGCAAATCGCAGTCCCTGAATTCAATCGTCAAAGTCCGCTATGCTCCCACCGTCGCCCTCGCCCTTCCTGATGGTCGGGGAAAGAAGCCCCTCCAGCGGACCGCGGTAGTCGCTGGACGCATGATGCCACGGGATGACGACAAGCCCGCAGCCGCCAGTGCCGCCGAAATCGCCAAGGCTCTGCCGGGGACTTCGGTTCTCCAAGGACTCCCCGCTACCTCCGCCATTTTGGGCAGCACAATCGACCGCCTGGTCGTTCTCTCCGATGTGGACGACGCTGAGAAAGGCCCCTATGCTTTCGCCCCGCTGCAACTGGACCGCGGCAAAATCGGCAGCACGCTCGCCGATTGGTTTCTGCTGCCGTTTGCCAGTCCCGAGACGATCGTTCTTCCCGGCTTTCACAGTGCGGCGGAATATGGGCTCAAGCGCGGCGGCACGGGGGAGGAAATCTTCCTCAGCGTCTGCGGCTTGATGTCCACCGGCAGCCGCACGATTTTGATCACCCGCTGGCGGCCGGCTGGGCAAACTTCGTTCGACTTGGTGCGGGAATTCGTGCAGGAACTCCCCCGCTCCACCGCCACGGAATCCTGGCACCGGTCCGTGCAACTCGCCCGCGCCACGGAAATCGATCCCGACCGCGAATCCCGCGTTAAAATCTCCAAGACCGACACCCTCAAAGCCGACCACCCCTTCTTCTGGGCCGGCTACCTGCTCGTAGACCGTGACAGCGGCATCGCCGGTGACCTCTCCGTGGAGAAACCGGGCGAAAAGAAGGAAGCTCCTCCCGCCAAGGAAGTCGTCCCTCCCCGAGGCATCGTCCCCCCGAAGCCCAAGCCCGCCGACCCGTTCAAAGAAAAAGAAGCGGTGCCGGCCAAGGAAGCTGCGCCCGCCAAGGCACCGCCGGCGATAAAGAGCTAAGCAGCAAAAGTCCGCTTCGTCGCACCACCTAGAAAATTGTCCCAAGGCGTGTTACCGTTCCGGGGACCCCTCGCATTTAGCCTCCATACGAAAACGAACCTGGTTATGGGAAGAAACTTCGAAAATCGCAAAAATGCGATCTTCAAGACGGCCGGTCAAAAGTCGAAGCTGTACTCCAAGTATGGCAAGCAGTTGTACGTCGTGGCCAAGAATGGGGTCCCCGACCCCGAAGCCAATCCGGCCTTGCGCAGCTTTATTGAGAAAGCCAAGCGAGATCAGGTGCCGGCTCATGTCATTGAAAAGGCGATCGAAAAGGCTCGTGGCACGGGGGGAGAGGATTTTGCCTCCGTCCGCTACGAAGGTTTTGGTCCTGGGGGGTCCATGGTCATCGTCGATTGCCTGACCGATAATAATCAGCGAACGATTTCCGAAGTCCGCAATTGTTTCACGAAAACCGGCTCCAAACTGGGAGCACCTGGTTCCGTGGCTCTGTGGTTCGACCATTTGGCAATTCTGTCCTTCAAGGGAAGCAATGAAGAGCAAGTGCTCGAAGCGATGCTCGAAGCCGACGTCAACCTCGATGAGATTGAATGTAAGGAGGGCAGCCTGACAATTTTTGCTCCTCCCAGCGAGTTTTTCAAAGCCAAAACGGCGCTGTTGCAAGCGTTTCCTGGAACCGAGTTGGAAGTCCAAGAAATCACCTTTCTCCCGCAGACCACGAAGACTCTCTCTCCGGACGACCTGCTCATGTTTCAAAAGTTCATCGGCATGCTGAACGATTGCGACGACGTGCAGGATGTCTATCACAATGCCGATTTGCCCAGTTAAGGGACATTCAACACGGGGGGCAGCGACGAACGTCTCGATCGGCAGCTAGGTAGAGCCGGGATTCTGTCTGGAGGTTGAGGATTTGGCAGACTAGACTATCCGGGAAGCGCACCAGCTTCGGGAGTTGAGCCTGTTTTTTGGCTCTCAAGGGTTCGAAAACGCTACCGGGTTTCCGTCGTGGCTGGTCTCGCTTTGAGGTCGAAGTCCATGGAATGCTTTCTGACCGCGACAGGTGCCTATTTACCTGGGACTCCCGTTGGCAACGAGCGAATCTGCGACTTTCTGGGATCGCTTTGCGGGGAGTCGGACGTTTCTAGAACGGTCCTGGCGATGAACGGCATTGTCCAACGGCATTATGCCCAGGACGAGCAACAGCGCGCGACGCACGATGTTTATGATCTGGCCTCGCGGGCGGCGCAAGCTTGCCTGGCGACAACGGTTCCATGCGATCCCATTTCATTTCTGTCTGTTGGCACGACCTACGCACCGCTGTCCGGGCCAGGGATTGCTTCCATCGTGCATCATCGCCTTGAGGGGGCCGGGCTTGTCTGCCATCCCATTGAGATCAGTTCGCATGGCGGCATTTGCACTTCCGCGGCAGCCGCGCTGGTCGCGGCCGTTCGCGGTGTAAAGCTGGGGGAACACAATTCGGCTTTAAGCATCGGGGCTGAGCACGCCTCGGAAGTTCTGAAATCCACCGCGATCCGGCCCATCGATGATCGGGCGGACCATGCCGACATCCGCCAGAGTCAATGGTTCATGTCCGTGTTCTTGCGATTCATGCTGTCCGATGGCGCGGGTGCCTGCTTGCTGGAAAGCCAGCCCCGTCCGGACCAGCTGTCGCTGCGAGTCGACTGGACCCACTCGCGGTCGTTTGCCCACGAAGCTCCCCTGTGCATGAAACTGGACAATGCCACGCATTTGCTGAGCCAGGATGTGAAGATTCTGTCTCGATATTTCTACAGCCTCGCCGGCAAGTTCGCGGCGGAGGCATTGTTGCAGAACAACGAGCAATTGAAGAGCTATCGCATGGTGCTGCCTCATATGTCGTCGTTTTTCTTCCGTCGCAAAATGGAAAAAATGATGCAAGACCTGTCGGGCGATGCCGAGCAGCCAGTGGCTTATTGGACGAACCTAGCGACGGCGGGCAATACCGGGGCGGCGAGCATTTACGTGATGCTCAACCAGTATCTGCAGCAACATCCGATTGCTCGCGGTGACCGCCTGCTGTTATTCATTCCTGAATCAGGGCAATTCAACTTTGTCCTGGTCAGTTTGACCGCGGTGGCACCGTGACCCACGTCGAGGCGCGGTCCAACGCTTCGCAGCGAAGGCTGGCAATCATTGGCTGCGGCAGTAGTGGTCTGATTTCCCTGAAGACTGCACTAGAAAACCTGGTGGGCTGGGATGTCGTTTGCTTTGAGAAGACCGGTCAGATTACTGGCTGTTGGGGAAATCCCTACCCCGGGTTTGTTTCCACTTCGACGAAATATACCACTCAGTTCGCCTGTTTTCCCGACCGCGATGCCTCCGTGGAACCCGATGCCGGGCAGAGTCGCGCCGAATTCTATCGCGGCAATGAATATGGTGCCTACTTGAGCCGCTTTGCCAATACCTTCAGGCTCCATTCTCACATTAAGCTCAACCATCAAGTCGACCGGCTAGTCCGTAACGAGGAGGGGGCCGGCTGGCTGGTGACCTATCGCGCGACGGCAGAGCCCGACCCATCCGCAGCCGTTAGCGAACGCTTTGATGCGGTGGTGATCTGCACGGGACTGGCGGCTCAAATCAAGGAGATCGAATCGACAATCCCCACGCTTCCTTTGGCCGAACTGAATTCGCTGCAAGGAATTGCGAAGATTCGCCAGGAGCGGATCGTGGTCTTTGGAGGCGGAGAATCGGCCGTCGATTTTGCAACTCGTTTGTCCCAGCCGGAACTGGGGAACGAGGTTTTCCTTTCCCTGCGAACGGGAGTGCGTGTCAGTCCCCGCTATCACCCCATTCGAGGCGTCCCCTCGGACTTTCTTCGCAACCGCCTCATGCTTTCCATCCATCCGGCACTGCGGAATTGGATAGGTCAACGATTCGTTGAAGCTCGCATCCTGCATCAGGAACGTTTCGAAAAGTGGTTTCCTGCGCGACGGTCCTCAAGCAAAGCTGTCGGTCGAAACAACGGGGCGGAGCCGGATGCCGAGCAAGAGCGCCAAGCATTGCGCAAAAAATGGGCCTATCAATTGACAAAGGCCGCCAAGGATGAGCTGTTCAATATGTTCCATAACAAGAGCGATGATTTTCTGGACTTCGTCGCCCGAGGTCGGATAAAGATCGTGGGACCGCCGGTCGATGCGAGCATGGAAACCTTCTATCAATTCGAGTCGAAGGAAGAAGTCTCTGTACGTCCGACAAAGATCTTGCCGGCCATAGGCTATAAGTCGACGCTCAGTCAGATTGCTGGGGACTCGTTGCGATTGACCGATTTCTATTTGGGCTGCTGCCACGTTACCTTTCCCGATTTGTTCCTGGTGGGTTTCGCTCGGCCGATCATCGGCAACATACCTTCCATCAGCGAGATGCAAGCCGAATACGTGTGCGGACTGATTGAAGGTCGCTTCTCGCGGCCTGAGCGGATCGCCGAATTGAACGCAGCTGATCAGCAACACAACCTGGCGAGGTTTTCCAAGCTCGATCTCGAAGCGGTCTATCCCGTGGAGATGTTTTCCTATTGCGACATTCTAAGCCGGAGAATGCACACGTATCCCAGTTTGAGGAGAATTGGGTCGGTGCGAACATGGTGGCGAATGCAAATTAGTCCGGCGACGACCATGCATTATCAGTTCCGCGACCCTCAGGCTCGCCGCTTTTACGAGCGTGCCCCTGTTTACATGCCCATCCTGCTAGTATTGTTCTTGCTGATGCTCAAGCCAATCGATTGGGCCTATCGCGCCATACGCTGGCTGCGGCGCGGGCCGGCCGAGTGTTGAATCTTCCGTTGGTGCAGTTTATGGAATCGAATCCGTCCGCCGCACAACCGCCTCCCTTTCGCGGCAAGCTGGCCACGCCGCGATTCTTCTATCGCCAGTGGCTGCTGGCGGGTAATCCGGCCCTGTTTTTTGATCGGCTGGTGCGGGACTTTGGCGACTTCGTCCATTATCGCGGGCTGTTCAGTTTTTATCTGGTCAATCACCCCGCGCTGGTCAAACAAGTGTTGCACGACACCAACAAGTCGTTCGACAAAAACAGCGTGATTTATGACCGCTTTCGCAACGCTTTTGGAAACGGCCTGGTCGTCGCGGAAGGGGACCGGTGGCGACGGCAGCGCAAGCTCATGCAACCGATGTTTGGACACAACGCGGTCAGGCAGTTCTTCGACCTGATGGTGGATTCCGCCCGCCAACAAGCTAAGCGCTGGGAGCCCGACTGCCGTAGCGGCAAGGTATTCGACATCGCTGGGGACATGAACCTGATCACGCTGCAAATTGCCGGTCGAGCGCTGTTTCACGACTCTTTCGACCAAACCGCGGAGCGCATCGGACACTGGACACACATCATCAATCGATACAGCGCCAAGCCGCCGATCCCCATGATCCGCAGCCTGTGGTTTCCTTCCCGAATCAATCGTCAACTCAAACGCGCCCTGTCGGAGTTTCACGCCTTCTTGCAGGAAATGATCGACCGCCGTCGCGGGAACAAAGACCAATCCGACCTGATTGGCATCTTGCTCCAGGCTCGTCATGAAGAAAGCGGCGAGCCGATGTCCGACCAGGAGGTTGCCGAGGAAGCTCTGGGGATGATTATCGGTGGGCACGAGACCTCCTCCAGTGCGTTGTCGTGGATCTGGTGCGAACTGGACAGGAATCCGGACGTGCGCGAGCGGCTGCAGGCGGAATTGGATTCCGTGATTGGCTCCGGCCCGTTGTCGCTGGAGCATTTGCCACGTCTGACATACACTCGCATGGTGATTGAAGAAACGCTCCGCTTGCATCCCCCCTTCTGGTTCGAGAATCGAAACGTGGCGGCGGATGTGGAGCTCGGGGGAGCGCACATTCCCAAGGGCTCAGTGGTCGTATTCAGCCGCTATTCTCTGCACCGGCACGTCGGCTTCTGGAAAGAGCCAGAACGCTTTGACCCCGAGCGGTTCCGACCGGAACAGGAAGAGAACAAACGCTCCGTCTACGCCCATGTTCCGTTTGGAGGTGGGCCGCGGATTTGCATTGGCGTCAATTTTGCGATGATGGAGCTGGTGGTTGTCCTGGCGGTGATCTCGCAGAAGTACAAAGTGGTGCTCGACGCCACCCATCGCCATGACATGGCAGCGCACTTGACCATGACTCCCAAATATGGTGTCAAAGTCCGGCTGGAGGCCCGATGAGTGGTCTGAACCTCCTTCCCCTGGCACCCGTCACGTGATTACGAGAAAGGCTTTCATGAATCAATTTCCTTACATCAACTCGTATGTGAACGAGATTTTTGCTCGCGAGAAGAGTCGCTGGGATTACAATCTGCTCCGCCCAATAATCATTTTTAGCTATTTCTTTCAACGCACGATCTCTTTTCCCCTGAAGTTCATTTTTCACCGTTTTCCGCTAGGTTTCGAGTCCTATGCGATCGACTGGTGGATGACCTTTGGCCTCAAGTACCTGGCAACCCATGACGCTGCCGAACTGATGCTGCGCCACGTGCAGATCGAACCGCTCCTCTATCGACATATCCTTCAGCAACGAGACGCGGACCTTTCCAGCGCGTCGCGCAGGCTCAATGGAATTGACGGCAATTTCAACGTCGAAAGCCTGAAGGTAGCTCTGAGCAATCAGTTAACTGTCGGGCACGATTTACTCTCTTATGAGGTCGTCGACCGCTTCGACAGAGATCGATTTCTCGAGAATCTGGACACCATTCGCTCCCTGAAGCCGGAAAATCACGAGTCGCTCAGCAAAGCCGCCCTAGACGAGAACCGCAAGCATTCCTACCAACTTCTGGGGCCTACCAATATCGTGCTGCTCATTGTGACGACGATCACATTTTTTGGAGATCTTCGAACCACGATCAACGCCCTCAATTCCTTCGGCTCCGACTCCATTGTGCTGTGGTGCATGAAGCACATTTATGCCGGGGATGAGTCGGCACAAATCGACCTCGACTTTTTCATGCAGGAAGTCAGCAATCGCGGGCACTATAACAGCAGCGCCTTCTTCTCTAACCCCAGCCAGTACCTGTACTATCACATTGCGTTTGACGAGGTCTGCTACGAGATGCTCATGAACCGCCCGCCGATTAGGATCTCAAAAGAGCCGTAGGCACCGCCACCTGGACTTCTCCAACAATCCGACCTTACGACTGGCGGAGAACGCCACAATCATCCAGGCTCTGATCGTCCAAACCGAATATCGATCGCCCGAGGGCGTTATCGCCATCCCCGATCAACCTCACATGTGGCAAAGCAGCGCGGAGCGGCTTATCCTAAGGCATCGCGAGCCACCTTCGCGCACACCTCTTTGGAGACGCCCCATGCCCCTTCGGAATACCGCGCTGCTGTCCTGGCTGCTTTTGTTCTGCGCCTTCCCCGGCCTGGCCGCGGAGAAAGAATCGTTGTCGTCGTACTTTCCCCCACCCGAAGACAAAGGAGGTTGGCGGAGCCTGCTGCCGGAGACGGGGGAGCCCGATGCGGCTCAGAAGGCGAAGATTCGTGAAACGGCCGGCATGGATTGGGACAAGCTCAAGCTGGCGTGGGAGCACAACGCAGAAGCTCCGGGTGGGACGGGCATGCTTGTGATTCGCCGGGGTCAGGTTGTCGGCGAGTGGTATCGTGGCGGGGACCAGAAGTCGACCTACAACATTTATTCCAGCAGCAAGTCCTACACCAGCACCGCCTTCGGCCTGATCCTCGCCGATTTTGGCAACAAGCCGCTCCCCGGCGGCAAAGAATTGTCGCTCGACACCAAGGTCTGCAACGCCGACTGGATTCCCGAATCGCTGCCGTTGTCGGACCCGCGCAAGTCCGAAATCACCGTCCGACACCTGCTCAATATGACCTCGGGGATCGGCTCCGAACCGGTGCCGCAGAAGCTTCCATTTGAATCTTCGCTGGGTCATTTGGTGGGTTCGCCGTTTGCGAAATTGAAAGGCGAATCCGGAACCGTCTTCAACTACAGCAATGCCGGCGTCTCCCACTTGGTGCTCCTGTTCCAGCACGCCCAAAAATCCGATCTGTTTCCCTTTCTGAAGGAACGGCTCTTCGACCCGATTGGCATGCAACGGGTGGAGTGGCAAAAGATCGGCGGTGAAGGGGGAATCGGTCCGTACAACCAGGGTTACAGCGGCGTCTTCACCAATCCCCGCGAGCATGCCCGGTTCTGCTACTTGGCGCTGCACCAAGGGGAGTGGGACGGCAAGCGAATCGTCCCCGCGGCTTATTACAACTTCGCCTGGACGCCGTCGAAAGTGAAGAACGACTACGGAGGACAGTGGTGGACATTCCCCAGTTTGCCCGGCGGGCCGGCCGATCTGGTGATTACCCGCGGCAAAGATTTCAACAATGGCTGGGTCGTCCCCAGCCTCGATTTAGTCTTTGTCCGCCTGGGGGATGGCCAGAAGTTTCCCAAAGACTTTGAAAGAGATCTGGTTTTGAAGGTTCTCGCTGCCGTTGAGAAATAGGCCGCTTCATATTCCGACAATTGCCTTCACAAGGTTTTCACATGCCTGCATTCAGCCGCCGTGATTTTCTTTCCGCATCGCTCGGTGGGATCACCGCGGCGGCCGTCGGGGAAAGTGTGGCTATTGCCTCGGATGCGCCCCCGGCCGCCAAGGGCCTAGATTCCCTTTTTCTTACCTGGCAATCCGATCCCACCACCACAATGACCATCCAGTGGGTCGGGCCGGAGGGGGAGGTGGACGGCTCAATTCGGTTTGCGCCCACGAATGGCAATGAAAGCCCCCCAGCATGGCAGGGCGGAAAGTCGGAGTTGCGCCCCTTCCCTAATACCGAGCTCAAGGTCCATCGCTGCGAATTGTCCGGACTGACACCGGGGACCGAGTACAAATTTCAGATTGGGGAAAAGTCTGCTGTCTACCGCTTTCGGACCATGCCGAAAATGGCAACGGACGTGATTCAATTCGTCTCCGGTGGCGACTGCGGCGTGAATGCCCATGCCATTGGGACCAACATCATCGCCGCCAAACAAGAGCCGCAGTTTGCACTCATCGGCGGCGATCTGGCCTATGACAACGGCAAGTCCCCCGAGACTTTTCTATCCTTCCTGCGGAATTACAGCCAGCACATGGTCGACCGGAAGGGGCGATTGATTCCGATGGTTACCTGCATTGGCAATCATGAAGTCAATGGCGGCTACAAGGGGACGCGAGAAAAGTCGCCGCAATACCTCAGCGTCTTCGATGGATTTTATTCCGAGCGGACCTACGGAGTGCTGGATATCGGCGACTATCTCAGCCTGGTGCTGCTCGATACCGGACACATCGCCCCGATTGGTGGTGAGCAGACGGACTGGCTGGAGAAGACTCTGGTGGAACGACAAGAACGTCCGCATTTGATTGTGGCGGGGCATGTTCCGGCTTATCCGTCGTACCGGTCACCGGAAGGCAAGTCGGGTTCGCTGGGAACCGGCGAAGAGAATCGCAAATACTGGTCGCCCCTATTTGAAAAAAACAAAGTGGACCTCGTCTTGGAACATCACGATCACACTTTCAAGCGAACCCACCCACTGACCGGTGGCATGAAGGACAAGAACGGCGTTCTCTATCTCGGCGACGGCTCTTGGGGGATGCTTCGCGCACCAGTGCCGCCTGAGAAGCGACCATACCTTGCCGCGGTCAGCCAGGCCTACCACATGACTGTGCATCGGCTGGAGGGGGAGCAGCGATTTCATGTTGCCCTCGAAGAGTCGGGCAAAGTTGCCGACGTCTGTTCGACTGTCAGCAAACGCCCCAGCCGCCGCGGATGAATCGCTCTATGAACCTGCATTTCTACATCGACCGCATGGCGCAATCCGCCGCCGTCATCAGCAGCCTGGTGCAAGGCGTCAGTCCCGATCAATCCCGCTGGAAACCGGCTCCCGACCGATGGTCGCTTTTAGAGGTGATAAACCATCTCGACGACGAAGAACGAGACGACTTTCGCAAGCGGCTCGATTTCCTGCTTCACAAGCCCGACCAGTCGCCTCCGCCGATTGACCCGCCTCGCTGGGCCGTGGAGCGAAAGTACAACGAGCGGGAATTGCAGGAATCGCTGGAGCGCTTTCTAAATGAGCGGCGGTCCTCGTTGCAATGGCTGCATGGGCTCCGCAATCCCCACTGGGAGCAAATCTTTCAGCTTCCCCATGGTCCGATACGAGCAGGGGACCTCCTGGCCTCATGGGCGGCGCACGATTTACTGCACATCCGCCAACTGACCAGGCTGCAATACGAGTACTTAAACCGAGAATCCACTCCGTACCTAACTGAATATGCTGGTTGCTGGTAAGTCTCCAATGCTTTACAAGAGTCCGTTCCCAATCCCGCTTCACTCCTTTTGCGAAAGGCTCACCTAATGTGGCGAATCCTGACACCTGCCGTGCTGCTGCTGGCTCTATTTGCCGCTCCCCTGCCGGACCCCGTAAGTCCTGATCCGACTTCGCCTCGGCCGATTGACGCAGTAGATAACGTGTTCATCGAAGACCTCACCTGGATGGAGGTGCGAGACGCGATGACGAGCGGGAAGGACACCGTGATCGTGGCGACCGGAGGAGTCGAGCAGAACGGCCCCTATTTGGTGGCCGGCAAGCACAACATCATCCTGCGGGCAACGACGGAGGCAATCGCCCGTAAGTTAGGGAACACGCTTGTTGCCCCGATTGTCCCCTTCGTCCCCGAAGGAACCATCGAGCCGCCAGATTTGCACATGAAGTATCCCAGCACGATCAGCGTCACCGAAGAAACCTTTGCCAGTTTGCTGATCGACATCTGCAGTTCCCTGCGGACACATGGATTCAAGCGGATTATTCTGATTGGGGACAGCGGCGGAAATCAGGCCGGTATGAAGAACGTGACCGCAGCCCTCAATGCCAAGTGGAAAGGTGATCGCAGCACGGTTTACTTCATTCCGGAATATTACGATTTCACAGGTGTCTCCAAATGGCTAGAGGATGAGGGGATCAAGCAAACTCCCGAAGGGCTGCACGACGACTTCGCTATGACGGCCATGATGATGTCGGTGGATCCCGCCAGCGTCCGCACGAAACAGCGGATCGCTGCCGGAAAGTTCCGCATCAATGGCGTTGAATTGGCACCTCAGGAAACGACCATGGAGTGGGGCAAAAAAATCGTCGACTTTCGTGCCGATCAAACGGTGAAAGCGATTCGCACGGCAATTTCCAAGCAGTCACAATGAACCGCACTATCGGCCCGTTCTTGCTATTTGTCTTGTTCGCCGCCCCGCTGGCGGCTGAGGAATTTCATGCCGCTCCAACAGGCACGGCGCAGGGAGACGGAACCATATCTCAGCCGTGGGATTTGGCTACGGCACTCTCCGCTATTGAAAGGGTAAAGCCCGGTGACACCCTGTGGCTGCAGGAAGGGATCTATCGCGGCGGTTTTACCACGCAACTGACGGGTACAGTCGACAAGCCCATTGCCGTTCGCGGCGCACCTGGGGAGCGCGTGACCATTGATACCCGGCCGCGCGACGAAAGGGACAATGGGCTGTTCGCCATTCAAGGGAGCGACGTTGTCTTCCGCGATTTTGAAGTGATGTGCAGCGACCCGCTCCGCGAGACGAAACTCGCCGGCTCATGGCCGGAAGACATTCGCCGCGGCAGCATTCATGTTCGCGGTTCGCGAATTTCGCTTATCAACCTCGTGGTTCATGATCTGGAAAGCGGATTTGGTTTCTGGTCGGAAGGAGAGGGAGGAGAGATTAGCGGCTGTCTGATCTACAACAACGGCTGGCAA
This sequence comes from uncultured Pirellulaceae bacterium, assembly GCA_964444865.1. Taxonomy (GTDB): domain Bacteria; phylum Planctomycetota; class Planctomycetia; order Pirellulales; family Pirellulaceae; genus SXOA01. Next base: position 20,995 of record CAYUJE010000025.1, read on the forward strand.
GGACCAGATCGGGCACATGGCCATGCGATCTACGCTCAGAATGCGAAAGGGACGAAGAAACTCAAGGACAATATCATCTTTCATCAATTTGGGTACGGCATTCACATTTACGGGTCGGAAAAGGCGTCGCTCAAGGGATTTGAAATTGTCGGCAATATCTGCTTTGAAAATGGGGTGCTTTCCAAGAACGGCGACCGTGCCCCCGGTATTATGGTAGGAGGTGCCAGCCCGGCCGAGCGCATCGTCGTCCGCGATAATGTTGTCTTCGGCAGCGGTATTCGTCTCGGGTACCCCTGGGGAACAATGAGCGAGGACGTGCTCTGCACCGGCAACTACTGCGAAGGGCTGGTGGTCCGCGATTTTCGCAAGGCGATTGTCAACCATAACACGGTTGTTGCCCCGTCCACGGCCGTCATCCTGGAAGGGGAGGGAAAGCTGCAACTTTCCGGCTACCAGTGGAGCGAAAACCACTTCTACATCACCGACGGCCGCTGGGGCGATTTTGCGATCATTGAGAACGGCAAGAGCCGCGGCTTGACGTTTGATGAGTGGCGAAAGGAGACCAATCTCGCTGCCAAGAGCCACTTTACAAAGGGCTCTCCCGACAAGCTGCGAGTGATCATCCGGCCCAACCCGCACCAGCCGGGACGCGCGAACATTGTGGTACTCAATCCCGGGGAACTCGCGGAAGTGGAACTCGATCTCGCGGGTGTTCTCAAGCCCATGCAGGAGTTCCGCATTGTTAGCGCCAAAGACTTTTATGGGCCATCCCTAGTTGCCGGCACCTACGACGGCCAACTGGTTCGCCTGCCGATGAAAGCTGTCACACCTCCGCCGCCGGTCGGCATGCCCAACGTCAAGCTTCCGGTTACTGAACAACAATTCGCTGCTTTCGTGGTAGTGCCGGGGAGTGGATCGAAATAGTGCGAATGAAGTCATTCACCTATATTAAAGGCTCATCCGGAGCGCACCCATGCACCTTCTGCTCTTCATGACCACCATGTTTTTTTCGGCGGATACGCTCACTCCCGGCGACCACGAGCGAACCCTTTCGGTGGACAACACAGCCCGCCAATACCTCGTACACGTTCCGGCGAAATACGATGGAAGTAGTGACTGGCCGGTGGTCCTGATTTTCCACGGCGGTGCCAGCAATGCCGAGCAGATGGTCCGATTCTCGGGCCTTTCCGAAAAGGCCGACGAAGCCGGGTTTCTCGCGGTCTATCCCAGCGGCAGCGGGCGATTGCCCAAAATCCTTACCTGGAACGGTGGCAACTGCTGCGGATATGCGATGACACAAAAAATCGACGACGTGGCGTTCGTTGGGGCAATTCTTGATGACTTGGAAAAATCAGGCCGCATCGACAAAAAGCGAATCTTCGCGACTGGTATGTCAAACGGCGCCATCATGAGCTACCGCCTCGCCGCGGAACTCTCGGACCGCATTGCCGCCATTGCCCCCGTCAGCGGCCCGATGGGGACGGAATCCTGTACCCCCAAACGCCCCGTCCCCGTCATGCACTTTCACGGAACGAAAGACGAATTCGCCCCTTTCGTCGGCGGCAAAGGAGCCAAATCCCTCTCTGGCACGATCTTTTATTCCGTCGACCATTCCAACCAAGCCTGGATTAAAGCCAACGGCTGTCCTATCGAGCCAGCCAATGTGAAAGAACTTCCGGACAAAGCCAAAGATGGCACTTCCGCTATCATCAAGACTTTCGGTCCAGGTAAGGAAGGCGCGGAAGTCGTGCTCGTCACGATCTCCGGCCAGGGGCACACTTGGCCTGGCCGCGATTCGCGGCTGGCAAGTTTAGGCGCGACGACCAATAATGTGTCAGCGAACGACCTGATGTGGGAGTTCTTCAAAAGGCATCCGCTGAAATAGCCAGGCCAGCAGGCTAAAGTTAATGCACTCGCGGACGTCGCCCTTCACTGACCACCACTGAAGCTGGAGGATTACCCCTTCTTCTCCTGCCGCAGCGCTCGAAGGACACCTGCTTTGCTGGGAGCCGGGACTCCGCCTGGATGACGCTTGTCCGTTCGCTCATCCGTCTCCTCGCTGGGCATAACAATGTCGCTCGCAGCGGCTTCGGCTTTGGCGGCGGCCAATTCTTCGTCAGTCGCACCCAGCAGTTCCGGATGAATTGGACGAGCAGGCTGGTCCTTCCTCTTCCGCGGCTTAAAGACCAATCCCAAGGGGCCGGCCAGGATTGCGGGGAAGAAGATGAGTTCGGCGACAACACCCATCCAGAGGATGACGAGCATCAGGTAGCCAAACCGCTGAGTCGGCGTGAAGGTGGAGAGAGCGAAGACCGAGAGCCCCAGCCCGCTGATGATGGCGGCTTGGAACGTCGGAGTGGCACAATGTTTGTAAGCGGCCATGATCGCCAGTTTGCGGTCCCCCAGCCGGTCTAATTCTTCTCGATACCAATTGAGATAGTGGATTGTGTCATCCACCGCCACCCCCAGGGCGATGCTGGCGGTCATCATCGAGCCGACATCAACGTCAATACCAAGCCAGCCCATGCCGCCAAAGACCATCACCACCGGCAACACGTTCGGGAGCATCGCCACGATACCCGCCCAAAAGCTGCGAGAGATGAACATCATCAGGGGTGTAATCGTGAGGAACGACCAGATGCTGCTGCTGATCAGACTGTCCAGCAGCGCCCGCTGTGCTTTGTAAACGATCGGAACCACGCCGGTATAAACCGCGCCGATCTTGCTGGCGTCCTGTTTGTAAGCGACCGCCATCGCCACCTGGTCCATCGAGGCTCCAACGGGCGGAGCAAAGCGGGACTTGCTGGCGTCCACAAAGATTTGAGCGTGCTTCTGAATTTCGGCCAGGTCGTAACTGGCATGGTTATCGACGAGCACAACGCAGTCGTAACCGGCCAAGAGTTTCGCCCAGTCATGCGGCATTCCCTCCTTGGTGGGTGCGTCGACAACCACCTTCATGCGGACATTCCGCAGAAGGTCGCGAAGCGTGCGGGCAAAAATGGGAACCTGATTCACAGTTGCATTGGTCGCCGGCCTGGCGACTGTTCCTTCCGTCACGGAAGTCTTGATTCCTGTCTCTTCCGCGGCCACTTGAGCAGGCACACCTAAGAGCAATACCTTCGCGGTCGCAAGTTTGATGGCTCGAGAACTGTACTCTTCACCTCGCTTCAATGCGGCCTGTTTGGCGAGCGCCACCTTGTGCTCGCCAATTGCCTTGAGAACGGTGTCCCGCTCGCGCTGGGCCAGCATTACCGGCTCGATGGCCTCTTTGAGTTGTTCGTTGAAGGCGCCGTAATCGGTCCCTTGCGTGGCGGGTATGCGCAGGCTGATTCGCCAGAGTTCAGCGCCCGTCGCCGCTTCCACTCGCAAGAAGTCGCTATGCAAAAAGTCCGCTTTGTGGGCCTCTAGACGGGAACTGGTCATGTTCCGGACAGAGCCCTTCTTAATCCCCGGAAGTGGGCGGACAAAGCTGGCGGCACTGGTGGAGTTGCCGACAATTCCACGGCCTTGCGGACCAAATTCCTCTTCAATCACTTGCTGCACGCGGGTGGCAACTTCCATGCGATCGATGAACGGCATCTGGATTTGCTCGGCGACCAGATCACGGTTTTCAATCTCGCCAAGTTGCGCGTCGGGCAAACGCTGCGATGCCTTTGGGATCGAAACGACCACTTCCATCGGCATCAACGGGCCGAGTTTCTCTTCGAGGTGCGTATAGTCGCGAATGATCTTCGCTTCCGAGTGGAACATTTTGAGCATGTTGACGGAAGTCTTCATGTCCTTAATGCCGTAGCAGAAGACGACAATCGTGGCCACGCAGCCGAGCGAAACGAGGACATGGTGCTTAACGATGAAGCTGCCCATGATGTGCCAGAAACCACCCAGATATTTGTCCAGCCAAGGTCCTTCGGATTGCCCTTCCACAAGTTTGGCTCGCTTTTTCTGCGGCCAGATCTGCAGGGCAGCAGGTAAGTAAGTGAACAGCACAATCAAAGTCGCCAAGACACCAATGGCGGAAAAAACACCGAATTTTTGAATCGGAACCAGCTGGCTGGTGACCAGCGTAACTAGGCCGATGGCCGTGGTGATATTGCAAAACATGGCCGGCTTCCAACCGTGGGCTATTGCTCGTTCTGGGGCTCCCACATAGCCTTGGTCGGTAACGGCTTCGTGGTAGTAATTGATGATGTGCGCGGCTCCGGAAAGGCCGAGCACGTACACCAAGGCAGGCATGGACATCAAGATGGCATCCATGCTGCTGCCGAGCCACCAGACGAAGGCAATACTCATCACGGCGCTGATGCCGCCAATGAAGAAAACCATGATCGTGGCCGAAATACTGCGAAAGCAGGCCAGCGACAGACAGGTACCCAGCAGCGCCGTTAGGCCGATCAATCGCACCAGCGTGATGGTACCTTCTTCATCGATGGAGACGTTATCGACCGGCGGTCCCCCGAGCCAAAGCCCCTCACCCGTGTGGTCCTTCTTGGCAACATTGCAGTCCTCGGCGATTTCATACAGCCGTCCAAAAGGCTTGCCAAGCATGCCTCGTCCGACAACGAGATGCAGGTTGGCGCGGGCGGCATCCGTCAGCGTCAACACGATGCACGTCTGGCGTGGAGCGGTAGGATTCGCGGCATCCGCAGGTCCATACAAAGTACCCTGCAGGCGGCGATAGGCTTCTTCTTCAGGATTCGTCAGGTCGGCAAGTTCTCCCCCCGAACGGACAAGGCTATTCAGCACGGTCGGTCCGGAAGTTACGGATTTGAAGAGTTGAGCCCGTAACCGGCGAGGTTCCTGGTGATACCAGGGACCGTCCTTCGCACCAAACGCGGCGACAAGTTCGCCCTCGACACTTGGCCCATTGATTCTCCGATCCACTAAACGATAGAGACCCATCAGCGGAGCATCGACCGTGTTCCAGCGAAAGAGATCTCCTTCCGGAGTGATGTAGTACCAGCTTTCGGCATTGCTCTTGGGATCCGTCGAGGCCCGGCCCTTGAGCCACTTTTCTCCCTTACCACCCCAGTTCTCGTGCAGGTTGCCGGTGAGATAGAGTCCCAACTGATCGCCGACAAAATCTTCGCGATGGAAATACCGTATGGCTTCTAGCGAATGTTCGCTCGCGGTTTCGGCGGCGGGCGATTCTCCTTCCGCGACATTGGCCTGCTCAGAAGGTTTTGGTCCAACCTGCTGGCTGGGAGGAGTTTCGGGCTCCAATTTCTTCATGAAAAGCTGATACCGGGCATCCTTGGCATCGCCGTGACAGCCATCCCAACTGGCGACGACAAACGTCTCGCTGACGAAATGCTCGCGAAACCAATCCAAATCAGCCGTTTCGGGAAAGTCCTTCGGCAGCCAGTCTTTAAGATCGTTCTTCATCCCTTGCACGGACATTCGTGCGCCCCGCAGGGCGAAGGGAACGAGAAAGAAAGTGATCATCAAAATGATGATCCCGCGACGGGCGAAGAACGAAGGCTTCGTGGACATGTGCTTCTTGCGCGGAAGAGGTAGGCGGGAAAGAGGCGGAGGATGGGGCTACAGCGCAGGCATAATCGGCCCCTTCATCACTTTCGGCACCAGAAGAAATCAACCTTAAGCGCTTGCCGTGTTGCACACTTCGGAAAATGCCAACTTTCCTGCCCGCGAGATAAATAGAATCGTTCCGAGAAGCTATGCCGCTGGCCAAATCTGCCGTCTGAGCAAAGTTTGCCCAGGCCTCAAAGTTAAATTGTCGTGCTTGCAACTCAGCACCAAGGGGCTAGCACTCCTCGTAACCTTCCGCGCGGAAGCCAGGAATGCAGATGCAAAGAAAATGAAGTTCGCTATCACCAAGGTTGGTAATTCGCTGGCGGCAGTTGGGAGGAATGAGAACAACATCTCCGGGGCCTACTTCCGTCGGGGGCATGTCGCCTACTTCCATCCGACCGTGGCCCTCTAGAATTACATAACGCTCGCTGACATCCTTCAGCCGATGCCAGCGGGTCGTGATTCCCGGCATGACTCGGGCGCGGGCGATGGAAGCCTCGTCATCTGCGGGAGCATTGCAAAGCTCTGTAATGAAACACCCTTCAGAGGTATAAAACTCACTATCTTTTTTCAGGATTTGGATGGCGGCATTCATCGAGAGGTTTCCGGAGCCCCGGCATTTTTATGGATAAGCGGTGTCGGTGAACGAGCATCCTTCCACCACAGGAAAAGGAACAGCGGCGCCATGGCGAGGGCCCCCCACTGGTAGCCAGTGAGACCCAGTTCCAACTTCGCCTCTGGCCGGATGAATTCCGTCACGAAGCGAAAGGCCAGATACACCAGGATGTAGAGCTTAATGAGTTGGCCTCGGAACAACCCGCCACTCAGCAGCGCGAGCAACACACCCGCCATCGATAGGTGAAAAGCAGCTTCATAGAGCTGCGTCGGATGTCGCGGCAACGAGTCGCCGGAGGTTGGGAAGGAAATTCCCCAGGGAAGACTCGTCGGCGCGCCAAAACAACATCCACCAACGAAGCAGGCAACGCGGCCAATGGCCACGGCCACCGCGCAAGGGACGGCAAAGGTATCACCTGTTTTTACACGAATGTCGAGAGTCCATTTTGCCAGTTCCACGCCAAAATAGCCGCCGATAATCCCGCACATGATCGTCTTGCCATCGGAGAGCCAGGCGGAGCCGTCGAGAAACCGATTCCAATCGGACAGCGCGAATGGTAGCTTGGCCCCTAACATGGCCCCGCAAAAGGCTCCCACGCCGATTCCCACCTTTTGCCACCACTCAAGCGGCAGCCGCTCCTGCATTTTGCGAAGCAGCAGGCTGCATGTGATTAGTGCAGCGAGCATAATCAGCGGATAGCGGAAGTCGTGAGTCAATCAAAACGCTCCCAGTGCCCGAAAACACTCCTGAATTAATGCGATAAAGAGTGAGAAGATGATCAGCACCGCCACGGCCGCGGCGACGATGCAGACAATGACTGTGGACAGTACGGTACCCACTGCCACGCTGATTTTCGTTCCAACTCCCCAAGGATTGCCGGAGGCCCGCCCGATGGCGGAGCCGAGCATCACGATGACGAGCGTCGGTACTGCGGCGACCAGGAACAGCGTTGCAAGCGCGTAATCGCCGACTCGCAGCACGCCATAGGTGACCAGAACCGCGGCCATCACGCCGATCCAAATGGCTGCTTGGGTCGCCCAAGGACTGGAAAAGTGTGGCGGTATTCCCACGGATGCAGCAATCAGCTTCCCCATCAGCGGCTGCTCCGCATGACACATCCAGCAACACTTATCCCCGAGGTTTAACACCGCGCCACATTCAAAGCACTGTTTGTGCTGTGGAGATCTTTCTGAGCCGTCAACGGGATTCTGCGACATGACGCGGTTGAGGAAGGTATTTAAACGGAAAGAGGAATTGTCGCGGTCTGGGCGACTTGCGGCGGCCTAAGCTTGGAAATGGTATCCACAAGTTTTGGCAAGGGCACATGGCCGTCCCGATAGAGCACGTTGTACGCACAAAATGGAATGACATGACCACTCGGCAGCACATGATGCGTGCAGCACTTCATCAGCCGGCGGACATCGAAGTTGTAGGCATCCAAGAAGCTGGTAATTGTAATGCGAAAGATGTTTTCGGAACCCAGTTCCTGGGCGAGGACTTTAGAGAAGAATTCGTCGGCAGGGGATGGAGAACGAGAGACAGAGAGAGGGAGAGACGGCGAGAGCTGTGGCAAGTCAATTCCCTGTCTCCGGCCTCCTGTCCCCTGACTTACGTCCTCCGTCTCCTGCACTTCACCGCATCCCCCCGCGCAGCATGTCTGCCTTCCAAGATACTGCATGATCAAATCACGCGACTTCTTCCGCGTGAAGCTGATGCCGTTTGCCAGCAAATCGAGATTGGCCCGTGCGTCGATGAATCGCGTGACCGGAATGGCAGTCTTGCCTTGTCGATAGGCGATGGCAATCTGATGGCAGTTGGGATGAGCGCACGGCAGCGGCAGGAAATCGGATTCCGCGAACTGGCCGCCGGTTTGTCGGGCGACACCAGCGATGACATCAGGATAAGTAATCCGCCGCTCTAACTCGTCCGGCAGCACATGCCGTCCGCTGTAGGTCGCCGGCTGGAAACTGATGCCGCTGATGTTGGAGCGAGACAGGCCGAACTCGACGAGCGGCCCCATCTGATCATCGTTGACGCCCCCTTGCAGCGTGCAAACCAAAGTGACTTGAATGCCGGCCCGCTGCAGAGCATCCAGGGCGGCCAGTTTGATCTCCAAAAGTGATTCGCCGCGAAGGGCTCGATAAACGTCATCATTCAAGCCATCGAATTGGAAATAAATTTCCATCCGGTCCTTGTGCCGGGCGACCAACTCGATAAGCGCCGGATCCTTGGCGAAGCGAATTCCATTGGTGTTGATCATCACATAGTCAATTTCCCGAGACAGAGCATATTCCAGAATCTGCTCCAATTGCGGATGAATCGTCGGCTCACCGCCGGAAAGCTGGCAAACCTCTGCCCGCCCTTCTACTTCCACCAGCCGATCAATCTGCCGCTTGCAGTCCGCTAGTGAAAGGTGCTTCCCCCCAGGACTGCTGGCGGCGTAACACATGGGGCAAGTCAAGTTGCAGGACGACGTGATTTCGAGCACCCCGACGCAAGTATGCTGCTCATGCTCGGTGCAAAGTCCGCAATCGAAAGGACACCCCTTGTCGGGCTCAACGCCGAACTTTGCGGGCGTCTTCGCGGGCAAGGCAAACTCCATCTGGTCGTACCATTTTCGGTCCGAGCAGACAAAATCTTCGCGCACTCCATGCGTCGGGCAGGACTTGCGAAAGTAAACGCGCCCACCGCGATCCAAGATCTTCGCCGGCACCAATCCCAGACATTCGGGACAGAGGCTCTGAGTAGTGCCGAGGAAGGTGTAATTGCGATGCGCCGTCATGAGGCCACCCGGGTCTTTGTCATCCGCACTTCGTACTCCTCCGCCAGGGACTTGGCTCGTCGAACTACTTGGCCGAGCACAATTCCTGTGAGCGCCAAGCTTAGCACTGTAATGAGTTGGGTTACCGGCGGCACCACATGGTCGACATCAAACCACTTCTTATCCGCCAGCCCAACAAGCGCCATGTAACCGGCCATCGACCCCAGGGTGGCGAACCAGATCAGCCCTAAACTGAAACGGAGCGAGGCTAGGACCAGAACTAGAAAAAAGACCAGGACAAGCGGACTCTCCGGACCATCGGGAGCGAGACTCCCTTTGCCATGATCCACAGAAGCCAGTGCGGTAAGCAGAAGCAGATCGCAACCTGTGGAGACATATTTGAGAAACGCCGGAAAGACTTGCAGCCGCAGGCAGAGCAGCACGGCCAACGAAACCATCGTCGCGGCCACGGCCAGCGCAGTCACTTTCTGATGATAGGACGTGAAATCGGGATCGGCTGCCCCCGGTGCAAGCCAATGGTAATTCACCAGTTCCACGAAGTAAAAGACACCAATGGCCAGGATACGGAGCAGATTCGCCCGCCCCTCTCCCTCATACTCCTGCCACCGCTCGACGATGTACCACTGCCGTTCTGCCGCCGGCTTTGCTCCTTGCACCGCGGTCGCCATAGATGGTTCTCCCAGAAGATCCGAAAAAAGCTGAATAGCTGGCCCTGATTGTGGGCCTTTCCAGTGCGACAATCAAGCTACGCTCCTACGCTTTTGAGCCCAGTCACCGTTTAACGGCGAATTCATTGAGTTCCCTATTCCTTTCCCCCAGAACCCTTTCGTATTTTCCTGTGTCCCATTATCATGGAGACCTCGCCCCCGGAGGGTAAGCGAATGGCTAGCGGCCACACTGGAAATGTGGTGCCGGGCAACCGGTTGCGAGTTCGA
>CAYUJE010000026.1:0-11957 GCA_964444865.1 uncultured Pirellulaceae bacterium
TGCCGTTTCCACCTCCCAAGGATTCCGCCACGTCCCCCACCGCGAAAGATACTCGGCATACACCGGTGTCACCGCGCTCCGTTCCTGCAGCCAGGCTTTGGTTTCGGCGATGATTTTTTGTTCTTCTTCCAGCTTGAGCTGGCCCTGCATGACGTTGCAGCGGAGGAAGACGAAGTAGGTGTCGAGGACGTCGCAGCGGCAGTAGTCGTTGATTTCGGCGAGGTGGCCTTCGTTGTAGATGTCCTGCACCATGTAGCCTTGCACGTCCATCTTCCCCGGCTTGCCGAGCAGGTTGGCCGCCAGGTTCAAGCCGCCACTGAAACGGGACGCGCCGAAATTCGTCAGCACGTCCTGCAAATCGAGGTGGGCATCGGCGTTGTATCGGTTTCGCGGCTGTTCATAGGTTTTGCAGTTGCTGTTGAACCAGCCGGGCAACGGCAGGCCGAAACGGAACGCAGCCAGTTCGAGCAGCGGCACGTCAAACGTCCGCCCGTTGAAGCTGACGATGGTGAGCGGCGCTTTTTTGCGATAGCCTTCCCACCCCTGCCAAAAATGGGCCGTCATCACATGCGAGCGGAATTGGGGCTCATCCAGGGCGACCAAATCAATCAGCCGAAAGTCTGCCGCGACCTTGGCGACGACAATCGAAACGGGAAGTTGATAGGTATAGGGGATGAAGTCGGTATCATTCTTCGCCAAGAGCTCCGCCCGATACCGCTTCACCGCCTCCCCCGGTTCCAGCCCCTGGCCCGGATACCGCAGCCGCGAGACCAGCTCCGCATCAGCTACGCTTTCAACGTCAAACACCAGATAGCGAACGGAGGGTTTGGACATGGCGGAGAGAAGAGGTTAGAGGGCAGAGGGGGAGAAAGTGGGGTAGGCTTCCAGCCTGCCCAGAAAAACAGAACAGTCAGAATATACGGGGGGACATGGCACGTTGGAAGCAAGAGAATCTGAAAAAGTCGGCAGCGAAAGATGGGGACGGAAGCAAGTAACTTGTCAGCGTTCCGCTCCGGTACCTGCGATGCCTCCGCAACCATTTGATAGACGGGTAGGTACGTCGTCACCACCTGTTTCCCGCAGGCTCACAGTCCCTTTTGACGACAAAATCGCTACAAAATCGGCCTAGGTTTCGGATTTCCCCCGCGAGTGCGAACTAGATTTCACTACGGGGCTCTTGGGAAGTTCGTTGCCCGAGGGAATCAAATACACGGTCCTTTTTTTGGGGCGAATTTCATGAGACTTTGTTTGCTGGCCATTGGCCTTCTCGCGGTTTTTGCTACTCCGGGGTTTTCGCAGTCGCGAGGGGAAATGGAGTTGTACGAGAAACTCACCGCGAGTCCGCAGGCCGCGCAGGGTTTGGAAACGGTCCTGAAGCAGCCAGGCGGTTACTCCGCGACCATTCTGTTTGTAAGTTCGGGAGTTGCGTTCAAGGAGAAGCGACTTGAAGACAGTGCATTTCTGTTTTACGCGGCGCAGCTCCGAGCTCGTTTCGATCAACAATGCTTCCCGCCCAGGGGACAAGGTGGCGATAGTCCGCAGGTAGCCTATGGCGCTCTCGCTCATGAATTCGGGATCGCGATTAATCCGGCCGTGATGGCTCAGCCGAAGGTCTTTGAGAAAGTTATGGTCCGTGTCAAGAAATGGACTCCCAAGGCTTCCGCAGACTACGACCCGGGATACGAGTTCACGGAGCGCAAGACTGAACAAGAAGCAGCCGAAGCCGCCAAGCCCAATCGGGACGATTTCCTTGAGAGGATGAGTGGCCTTTCCACTCTCCTCAATGACAGCGAGTATTTCGCAGCGTTTCGCATCCTTCAAGCCTACAATTCGGAGTCCGTCGAACAACGGCCCACGGACGAAGCCAACGACCAGGCGACGGAGACAATGATCCGAATTGAGAAGGAACGGAAGATCAAGGGAGTTTTCAGCGAGTGAAAAATCTCCTTGCCAAATAGGCGGTCTACTTCTTTACCGCCTCCACCGCTCCGGCTTGCAGATCCCGCCGCAGGTCGCGGTAGCCGGCGTTATCAAAATCAGGCAGCGCGATGGACATCTTCTTCTGAGGGACCGAAGAAGCCAGCTGAAATATTCGCCTTGCGAAAGTACTGGGTCGCCAGCCTATTGATGAGGATTACGATGAATAGCGGCACTCCGGGTGTGCAACCAGTCCACAAGAACAGCGCCACCCAAGGCAAGCGTGAGTATCCGATCGACACTGCCAATTCGCAAGCGCAATACGCGAATCCTGCCGTAACGGTGAGCCAAAGCAGTTCGCCTGCGAGCGAAACCGGTGGATTCCCAAGATATCCCAGGAATGGAGCCGCAATGTACAGAGGCAGGCTCAGCAGAAACATCGCGATCAAACGCCGTTGCGCGCGCGCAGCACGCAGGTAAGTTTCTCGTCGAGTCAGCCGACCTTCTGGTTCGCTTGCCGCATCGCTGGTTCCGAAAAACAAGGTCGCCCAAGTCGAGACCTCGTAATAAGGATCTTCCAAACCCATACGTACGAGATCATCGGGCATCAGGCTCTTTTCTTGAATCCATTCATGAATTTGCTGGAACGAATAAGGTCCTTGGACTTCATCTTGGACGTACACATACCACTCAGATGAACGCATTTCATCTGTGATTGGTGGTTGGAATGAGGCCCGCGATTGCGAGCCGCTGGTCCACCCCAAATAAAGTAGGATTGCTCCAGTCACTAGTGCAGCGACTCCGCAATAGAGGATTAGCGTTGGGCTGATTGCACCTCCGCGAAACATGTGAGTCGACACTGGAAAATAGCCGACATCCGTGTCGGATTGACCGGAAACTGCAGCGTGAATCAGGGTTTGCGCCAAAAAGCCGACGCCAATAAGGGTCAGCCAGAGTCCAAGGAAATTTCGCATAGCCTATTTCTTCACCGCGGCTACTGCGCCTTCTTGCAGTTCCCGCCGCAGGTCGCTGGCGTCGGCGTTGGGGAGGCTGGTCCGCTGGATGAGGAGGATGACGAAGAGGTCCTTTTCCGGGTCGAGCCAGCCCTGGGTGCCGAAGGCCCCGCCGTGGCCGTAGGTTCCTTTGGACATCATTGCATGCACCCCCTGCGGCTCTTTGACCACGGCCCAGCCGAAGCCAAAGCCCATTCCGGGGGTGAAGCCGCAAATGATGTCGCCGGTTTGCAGGCTGGTCATCTGTTTGACGGCAGCAGGGGAGATGATTTGCCGTCCACTCTTGCCGCCGGAAGACGGAGCAGCCAACATCAGTCGATAGAGCTTCGCCAGGTCGCTGCCGGTGGAGTAGAGACCCCCCGCAGGAATCGGATGGCGAGCCCCCTTCACCGGCCCAAGGAGTTGAAAGCCGACGTCGTTGAGTTTGCCATCTTTGAATTCATACAGCCCCGCCAGCCCCTTGAGCTGCTCTTCGGATGGGTAGAACGCAGTGTCGTTCATGCCGAGCGGCTTAAAGATGCGCTGGGTGAGAAAAACTTCGTAGGGCTGGCCGCTGACGACTTCGATGACGCGGCCGAGCGTATCGATACCGGCGTTGCAGTACGCCCATTTGCTCCCCGGCGCGAACTCGAGTGGGCGCTGCGACTGGATGGCGGTTGCTTCGGCCAGGTTGTAATTCCGTTTGAAGTACAGGTCCGAGAGTCCCGGCGGGAACCCACCTGGGAGGCCCGAAGTGTGGGTCAGCAGGTCGCGCAGCGTCATGGGGCGGTCGGGCTTCTTCAGCGTCAACTTGTCTCCCGACCGGCTGTCGATGAGGAGTTGCCCCTTGAACTCCGGCAGGTATTTCTCCACCGGGTCTTCCACGGAGAGCTTCCCTTCGTCCTGCAAAATCATGATTCCCATCGCGGTGATTGGCTTGGTCATCGAGGCGATGCGGAACAGCGAATCCTTGGCCATCGGTTGTTTGGACTGGATGTTCTGCTGGCCGAGCGCTTCCTGATAGGCAATCCCCTGACTGCTGCCGACGACTATCACCATCCCGGATACCTGGCTCGGCCCGGCATCATCCACAAATTTCTGCATCTTTCCCCGAATCGCCGCCAGCTTTTCGGCATCAAATTCCGTGGCGGAAAGTCCGCCGTAGGTAAACAGGAGGGAAAGCAAAGCAACAGCGGAGAGTGGGGCGAATCGCATGAATCGGCTCGAAAAAGGGGAAAACGAAGGTCACCCGAATATCGGTAAGCGGAACAGGATTTCAGGGGAGGGTCAAGTATGGAGGGGAAAGCCAATGCCCCGCCCTTCCGGCAATCGTTGACTATAATGACACCCATGCCCGCTGAATACAAAATCGATAGCACGAGTGCCCCCTTTATCGAGGAGCTACTGCAGGAGTTTCTGCGCGAGCCGGCGAGGGTCTCGCCTGAGTGGCGGGGATATTTTGAAGGACTCTTGCGACAGGACCCAGGGCTGCGACCTTCTACGAATGGGCACGCGCGGCAGCAGCCAAGCCTGTTTCATCCGCCGAAGGGCTTGAACGGGACGGCGGGAGGTGGGCAAACGACAGGCTCGGACGACGCTGCTTTCCAGTTGCGTGCTGGCCGGCTGATTGAGAATTACCGCGACTACGGTTTTTCGGCAGCCAAGCTCAGTCCGCTGGGAATGGACCATGCTCCACGACCCGAACTGGAGCTCGCCAGCGTCGATCTTTCCGAAGCCGACCTGGATCGGCAACTTCCTTCTCCCTTTCCCTCTCGACCGGGGACGATTTTGCTCCGCGACTGCCTCCAGCTTTTGAGCGAAGTCTACTGCGGCTGCATCGGGCTCGAAATTCGGCACATCGATCATCCCGAGCTGCGTGCATGGCTCATCAGCCGCATGGAAGCCCCGAAAGAGCCCCTCACCCACGAAGCTCAGCAGCGGATTCTCAAACGACTGACCGAGGCCTATGTTTTTGAAGAATTCTTGCGGCATAAATACACCGGGGCCAAAGTTTTTTCGCTGGAAGGGGCCGAAGTGCTCATTGCGCTCCTGGACGTGGCGATTGAGCGGGCGGCCGGCCAAGGCGTGGCCGAAGTCGTGCTCGCCATGGCCCATCGCGGGCGGCTGAACGTGCTGGCCAACACCATCGGCAAGCCGGAGCGAGAAATCTTCCGTGAGTTCAACGATCTGCCCCAGGATGGCCGAGGCTTTGCGGATGTGAAATACCATCTTGGCTTCAGTGCCGACTGGGAAGGACCGCAAGGTGAGAAGGTTCACCTTTCTCTCTGCTTCAACCCCAGTCACTTGGAATTTGTGAATCCCGTCGCGCTGG
The DNA here is from genome assembly GCA_964444865.1 of uncultured Pirellulaceae bacterium. GTDB lineage: Bacteria > Planctomycetota > Planctomycetia > Pirellulales > Pirellulaceae > SXOA01. Next base: position 5,242 of record CAYUJE010000026.1, read on the forward strand.
GCCGGATGCGGGCCAAGCAAGATCGGGTCAACGATTTGTCGCGGCGGACCGGGGCCGCAATTCTCATTCATGGCGATGCGGCTTTTTCCGGCGAAGGGGTGACGCAAGAGACGCTGAATTTGGCACAACTCGGCGGCTATAACACGGGCGGCACTCTGCATGTCATCGTCAACAATCGAATTGGCTTCACCACCGGACCCAGCGAAGGGCGCGGCACGCGCTATTCTGGTGACGTGGCCAAGATGCTGCCCATCCCCATCTTTCACGTCAACGGCGAGGATCCCGAGGCGGTGGCCCGGGTCGTTCGCATCGCCATGGACTTCCGCCATGAGTTTCAGCGGGATGTGCTGATCGATCTGCATTGCTACCGCCGCTTCGGCCACAACGAAGCGGACGAACCTGCCTTCACGCAACCGTTGCTCTACAAGGCGATTCGTGAGCGGACGAATGTCCGCGAACTTTATGCCCAAAAACTGCTCGAGCAGAAACAGCTAGAAGAAGGTGCCGCCGAAGAGCAAGCCAAAGAGCGACGGGAAGTCATGCGGAGCGAGTTCGAACTCGCCAAGCAGGAGGAGCCGTCTTCTCAGGCCAACCCCGTGGGTATTTGGTCCGGCTATCAAGGCGGAAATGAGCCGCTGGAAAGCGACGGGGGAACGACGGTACCGGAAGAAAAGCTGCAAACATTGCTGCAGAAACTCGCCGAGGTCCCCGCCGATTTTCACGTCCATCCGAAATTGGTGAAGTCCCTGGAAATGCGGCAAAAAATGGCCGAGGGCGAACAGTCGCTGGACTGGGCCTCGGCCGAGGCGCTTGCCATGGCATCACTGGCTGTGGAAGGACACGGCGTCCGCCTTTCGGGCCAGGACAGCCAGCGCGGAACCTTCAGCCAGCGGCACGCCGTGCTGCACGATGTGGAAAATGGGGAGCGATACAACATCTTTTCGAGACTGGATCAGAAGCAGGCCGCCGTGGAGATTGTCAACAGCCCGCTTAGTGAGGCGGGCGTGCTTGGCTTTGATTACGGCTATAGCCTGGATGCGCCGGAGGCTCTGGTCATGTGGGAGGCGCAGTTCGGCGACTTCTGCAATGCGGCCCAGGTGATTATCGACCAGTTCATTGCCACCGCGGAAGTAAAGTGGAGGCGGCTCAGCGGTCTGGTTATGCTGCTGCCGCATTCGTTGGAAGGGCAAGGGCCCGAACATTCCAGCGCCCGGCTGGAACGGTTTTTAGCTCTGGCCGTGGGAGACAATATTCAAGTTCTCAATCCCACCACGCCAGCGCAATACTTTCATGCGCTGCGGCGACAAGTCATTCGCAAGTGGCGCAAACCCCTGGTCATTCTGACTCCCAAGAGTTTGCTCCGCGATAAGCGGGCGGTCTCTTCGCTGCAGGAACTGTCATCGGGCAACTTTAGTCGCATCATCGCCGACCAGCGTGCGCCCGGTGCGCCGACCAGTCGCGTTTTGCTGTGCAGCGGCAAGGTTTATTACGAACTGGCCGACGCCCGTGACGAGGCAAAGTCCGATGCCGCCATTCTGCGGGTCGAACAGCTTTATCCCCTGACCGATGCCGCCATAGCCGCCGCTCTGAAGCCCTACCCCAAAATCACCCCCGTTTACTGGGTGCAAGAAGAGCCGGAAAACATGGGAGCCTGGCCCTATTTGCGGCGGCGGTTCGGCGAATGGCTTCTCGGCCGCTATCCCTTTGAAATCATCGCCCGCTCCCCCTCCGCCAGCCCCGCCACCGGCAGCAAACGCCAGCACGAAACCGAGCAGAAAGATTTACTCCGGCGAGCGCTGGACTTGAAGTAGAATATTTTCATCATGCCCATCGAACTCAAAATACCCGCCGTTGGCGAATCCGTGCAGGAAGTCCAAATTGGCCGCTGGCTCAAACAGCCGGGGGACGCGGTGGAAGAGGACCAGAGCGTTGTCGAACTCGAAACCGACAAAGCCTCGCTGGAGATTACCGCCCCCCGTTCCGGCGTGCTGGAAAAGATTCTGAAACAAGAAGGGGAAACGGTCTCGGTTGGGGAAGTGATTGGATATATCCAGGAAGGAAACGGGAAACCGGTTCCTCTGAAACAGGAATTGGCAAAAAGCGACGGGGCGAAACCGCCAGCGGAGAAAAAGGCACCATCCGCTTCCAAGTCCCAAGAAAAAGGGGGGAAAGAAGGAGACCATTCGCTCCCCATCACCCCCGCCGCTCGCCGGGCTCTGCGGGAGCATCATCTTTCCGCCCAGGATGTCGAACCGACCGGTGACCGCATCCGCCGCGAGGATGTCTTGCGGCACGTAGATCACGTGGAAGCGCTCGAGTCCCATCCACACAAAGAAAAAGGAGGGAAGAAACCAGCGGAAGAGCCCGCCGCGAATTCTCGCCAACTCACAACTCCCCCGTCCGATAATGCAGAATCGCCCGAGGAGGTCCGCCGGATGAGCCTCATCCGCCGCCGCATCGCCCAGCGCCTGGTCGAGGCTCAACAGACGGCAGCCTTGCTGACGACGTTCAATGAAATCGATATGTCGGCTGTGATTGCCCTGCGCAAGGAGCATGGAGAGCGATTCACCAAGCGGTATGGCATCAAGCTGGGTTTCATGTCGTTCTTTGTGAAGGCGGCCATCGACGCCCTCCGTCAGTATCCGGAACTGAACGCGGAAATTCGTGGCGAGGACCAGGTGGTCTATCACCAGGCGTATCACATCGGTGTCGCCATCGGTGCCACCAAAGGGCTCGTCGTGCCGGTGCTGAAAAACGCGCAGTGGCTTAGCTTTGCCGAAACGGAGCAGGCGATTGCTGATTTCGCGAAGCGAGCGGAAGAAAACAAACTGGAACCGCACGAACTCACCGGCGGTACCTTTACCATCACCAACGGCGGAGTCTACGGGTCGCTGCTCTCCACGCCGATTGTCAATCCGCCGCAAAGCGGCGTGCTGGGAATGCATTCCATCGTGGAACGCCCCATCGGTCGCAATGGTCAGATTGTGCTGGCCCCGATGATGTACGTCGCTTTGACGTACGATCACCGTCTCATCGACGGCAAACAAGCCGTGCTGTTTCTTCGGCGCATCAAGGAAACTATTGAAGAGCCGGCGAGAATGCTTGTGGAAGTCTAAACGTGGTCCCCTCCGCTGTTATTCGTCGGCCCTGGCGGCAGTGGCAAGGTCGTTGCGGGCGGTCGCCTTTTCCGTTTCTTCCTTGCCATACGCCTCGATAATTTCCGCCAGCCGTTTGCGGGCTTTGACTTTATCCAGGCCGTCGGGGAGTTCGCTGGTCGCTTGTGCGTACCAGTAGGCGGCCCGCAACTTGAGGCCTCGTTCTTCCAAATCGGGCTTCTGCTCCGCCAGATCCCAATATTGGTTGGCGAGATCGACAATCTCCTGAGCCGATTTGGAAGAGCTGAGGTCGAGCTTGGCCAGAAAGCGGAGCTGCAGATCCGTCGCTTTGGCAAGTTGCGGCAACCCCGATTCCCAGTGGCCTTTCACGAGGCAGTTGTAGATTCCGAAAATCTGATTGGCGTGCGGATCGCTCGGATCGGCCATCAGCCGGGATTCCGCTTTGGAGACGTCGTCGTAGAATTTTTTGGCGGCTTCCAGCCAGGCTTGTGTTTTGGCAATGGCAGCGAGCATCGCGGTGCCCCCTCCACGCCTAGCGGCCCCCTTGCCAACGGCCAAGGCCTCCAAGGCAACTTCGTATTCATCGTTTTGGGTGGCGAGGATCACTAGTTGCCTGGCCTCCTCGGCCAACACTTGATGCTGCACCTGCGCCGCGGGGGATTTTTGGAACTGCTGCAAAACTTCGAGCCGCATCTTCGGCGCGTCAATTTCAAATCGCTGTTCCAGTTCCGTGACGGACTTCAATGCCTCGGATAAGTCGCCGTTCTGAGCAGACAGATCACGGGCGATCCGCAGCAGTTCATAGGCGGCGGCCCGGTCCTCTCCCACCTCACGGCTGCTGGCGGTAAGTTTCTGGGCAAGTCGCTGGCGATCTTGCGCCGTTTGGGCCTTCTGGTAATCGTCGGCATAAAGCTCCTTGAGCGCGGCGCGCGCCGCGCTCAGCTCCGCTTCACTCGGCACCGGAAATTTCTTTTTTATGAACGTCGCCAACGGCTTGACCGACGACGAGGTCTCCTCATCGGGGTGGTAGGGAATGGTCTTGGAAGGAACGGGCGAAGCTGGCCTGCCGTTGTTCTTTTCTCCGGTGGCAGGGTCTGTTTTCGGCGATTCACCTGCCGCGTTTGTAGCTAGCGCCGCAGCCGGTGGAGGGGCGGGAGCATCCGTCGCATCTTGAACAGCGTCTTTAATCAGGACACTGTCGTCGGCATTGACGGTGAAGAGGGCGAACAGTGCCTTGTCATCCGCATCCGGCTTGATGCGGCAGACGCGTCCACTCGCCAGCGCGGCAAAGAAGCCGTCGCCTCGCAGCGATCCCAACTTGGACCGCAGGGATTCACCCGCGGACACTTGCACCACCAAGTCTTCCGGACGCGTCCACTCGACCGCCTGGGAATCGTCGGCTTCCACCAGGATCAGCGTATAGTCCAGCCCATCCTCAAACGTGGCCCGATTCATGCGGCGACCCCCCCCAAAGGCCGCGTCGAAAGAAAGGGGAACCAAATAATTGGTCTTGGTATCGCCACGCTCGGGGGACTGGAATTCCGGAGGAATCTGGGCGAGCACTTGCTTGTTCGCGGAACTGTCCCAAGGTTCGGCTGGACGGTACTGCTGAAACAACTCTTCGTAGCCAAGCAGCGGAAGAATGGCAACTCGCCAACTCATTGGCGGATAAGCAGGCAAGTTCACTGTCTTCGTCACGGGATAGCCGGCATAGCGATCGGAGTACTCATTGAGTGCCTTGCCGAGCTTGGCCAGATTTTCAATGGTCCTGGCTCGACGCTGCTCTACCGTGGCATTTGCGCTCCAGGCGGCGGCAGGGGCGGTAGTTGCAGGAGGATTGCCATGTCCATGGAGCGATGCCGTCGCATTTTTGGCCGTAGGTGGTGGGGCCGGCCCGGTCATTTTCGGCGGGGGTGCCTCGTTGGTTCCTGCAGGGGCTGACGATGTGCTTGCCACCCGATCTTCTTTGGCTTTGAGCGAGTCAGCCTTCGCCTGGGCCATCTTTCGCATGCGGCTTTCGGCGGATTCTCCCCCGCAACCAAGGAAAAGGAATAGGAGGGGTGTCGCCACAAGGCAAAGAAACAGAGGATTTCGCATCGTCACGCTCGCGATTTGGTAGTCCCAACAGGCCATACTTGACTGGACATTATGGGGTTGCTGGCATGAAAGCTTGGTGAAGTCCCTGTGAAGGAATAGCGGGTTTGCGGGTTGTTTTCGGCCCTCCCAGGATTTTTCAGAATAATTCTCTTGTCTTTACACCCCCCGGGAACATATAAACGGAATTAGATATTTTGCTTCAGCCCGCGTAACGAACATTGGCCGAAGCATCATAAGTAGTTAGGGCTCGCGCGGTCGTGGGCCCTCCGATGCAATCCCCACTCACTCCTTCCCCATTAATTTCTGACAAGGAACCCCTCTCATGCTCAACATCACCTGCGGCACGAAGCAAAGGTATTGCGATGGGGTTTCCCGGCGGAGCTTTCTGCAAATCGGGGCGGGAATCGGCGGCCTGAGTCTGGCTGGCCTGCTGCGGGCGGAAGCCTTTGCCGGCACCGGCTCGTCGCAGAAGGCGATCATCAATATTCATCTGGGTGGCGGTCCTTCCCACCAGGACATGTTCGATCTCAAGCCGTATGCTCCTCGCGAATTTCGCGGAGAATTCAATCCGGTCAAAACGAACGTGAGCGGCATTGAAATCTGCGAGCATTTTCCTCTGCTCGCCCAGATGGCCGACAAGTACTCCGTCATTCGCTCGCTGGTCGGCATGCACGACGACCACAGCAACTTCCACACGCAGACCGGCTGGGGCCGCAACGAATTGCGGAACGTCGGTGGGCGGCCAAGCATCGGCTCCGTCGTGGCCAAGCTGCAAGGTCCGGCGGGAGAAGGCGCTCCCCCGTATGTTGCCTACAACGAAGGGCACGAAGGATTCCTCGGCCCCACCTACAAAGCCTATCGTCCGCAAGGGGGCGATTTGAAACTCGTCGGCGGCATGACGGAAGACCGCCTTAGCGGCCGCACCAACCTGCTTTCCTCCATCGACAAAATCCGCCGCGACGTGGACGGCACCGGCAAGATGAAGGCCCTGGATAGCTTCACGCAGCGGGCGGTCGGCGTGGTGACCAGTGGCAAAGTCGCCGACGCCATCGATCTGGAAAAGGAAGATCCCAAAGTTCGCGAACGTTATGGCAAGGACGAAGGTCGCATGTTCCTCACCGCCCGTCGCCTCGTGGAAGCCGGCGTTCGCGCCGTCACTTTCGACTGGGGTGGCTGGGACACGCACGGCGACAACTTCAACCACCTCCGCCGCCAATTGCCGAATCTGGATCGCGGCCTGAGCGCTCTGCTCCAGGACCTGCATGATCGCGGGATGGAAAAGGACGTCACCGTGGTGATGTGGGGCGAATTCGGCCGCACTCCGCGGGTCAATCCCGGTGCCGGTCGCGATCACTGGTCGCGCGTGGCGATGGGTTTCCTCGCCGGCGGCGGCATGCGAAACGGCCAGGTGATCGGTGCCAGCACCGCCAACGCGGAAGAGGCCAAAGATCGCCCGGTCCATCTGCTGGAAGTCTTTGCCACTCTCTACCACAATATGGGCAT
>CAYUJE010000026.1:12057-30834 GCA_964444865.1 uncultured Pirellulaceae bacterium
TTTCCAAACCCCTTTCGCCGCTGCTCGCTGTAGCGATTGAGGGCGCTCGTGATAATCGGCAAGGCGAAGGTGGCCGGCTGAAAGTCGTCCACCTCGACGGCTTTTCCTTCCAGCGTCTTGTAGTCCTGAAAGAACCGCCGCAGCATGCTGAGCCTGTGGATGGGGAGTTCGCTTGCTTCCTTGAAGCCGTTAAATTCGGGGTCATCGGTGGCGACCGCCAGGATTTTGTGGTCCTTCTTGCCGCTGTCGATCATCGTCATCACGCCAATCGCCCGGGCCCGCACAAGCGTAAGCGGATTTACCGCCTCTTGGCACAGAACCAGCACATCGAGCGGGTCGTCGTCCTCCGCCAGCGTCTGCGGAATAAAGCCGTAGTTCGCCGGATAATAGACGGCCGAATACAAGATGCGGTCGAGCTTAAGCAGGCCGGTCGCCTTATCGAGCTCGTATTTCACACTGGAGCCGAGTGGAATTTCAATCACGGTGGTGAACTCGGCCGGCAGATTTTCGCCAGGGATCACGTCGTGCCAGGCATGGGTCATGGAAGGCTTTCCGAGGAACTTAGGAGATGGGTATCACGTAAGATAGGCTGCAAGGGTGGCTGACTGATAGGGGCATGAAGCAGGAATTTCGCGGGCTAGGTATAGTAGAATTATGACAAATCCGCTGAAAAACTTGCATTCTCGTATCTCGTCCAAAACGGCAGTCGTCGGCATTATTGGCCTGGGATACGTCGGCCTGCCGCTGGTGAAGACCTTTGTGGAGGCCGGCTTTCACTGCCTCGGGTTTGATTGCGACGCCACCAAGGTCGAGCGGCTCAAGCGCGGAGAAAGTTACATCGCCCACCTGCCGGGGGAGTGGATCCGCGGCTGCATCAGTTCTGGGCGGTTCGAGCCGACGGCCGACATGAGCCGCTTGGCGGAGGCGGACTGCATTTTGATTTGCGTCCCTACGCCCCTCTCCGATAGCCGCGATCCAGATTTGACCTATGTCGAACAGACGGCCCGGCAAATCGCAGCCACGCTGCGGCCAGGACAGTTGATTGTGCTGGAGAGCACGACGTATCCGGGGACGACGCGGGATGTGGTGCTGCCGGTGCTTGAGGGGAGAGGACAGGAGACAGGAGACAGGGGACAGGAGGCAGGACAGACGTTAAGAGTTGGCGGAGACTTCTTTCTGGCCTATTCCCCCGAACGCGAGGACCCCGGCAACGCCAGTTTTTCCACCAGCCGCATTCCCAAAGTCGTGGGGGGGATGGACGACGCGAGTCTCACGCTGGCGGTGGCCCTTTATCAGCAGGCGGTGGTGCAAGTCGTTCCGGTCTCGAGCTGCGAAGTCGCCGAGGCGTGCAAGATTCTGGAAAATGTCTATCGCGCCGTGAACATCGCGATGGTCAATGAGCTCAAGATCCTCTTCGACCGGCTGGGAATCGATATCTGGGAGGTCATTGAGGCTGCCAAGACCAAGCCGTTTGGCTTTCAGGCCTTCTATCCGGGGCCGGGACTCGGCGGGCATTGCATTCCCATCGATCCGTTCTATCTCAGTTGGCTGGCTCGCAAGCACGAATCGCCGACGCGGTTCATCGAACTGGCAGGGGAAATTAATTCTGGCATGCCGCTTTGGGTCGTGAACAAAGTCGCGGAGGCCCTCAACGACGCCGGCAGGCCGATCAAGCGAAGCCGCATTGCCATTCTGGGGGTCGCTTACAAAAAGGACGTGGACGACCCGCGAGAGAGCCCCGCCTTTCGCATTATGGAATTGCTGGAGGATCGAGGAGCCGTGCTGTCTTACCACGATCCCCACATTCCCACGCTCCCCAGTATGCGGCACTACCGCGTTCCATCACTTTCCAGCCAGCCGCTTACGACGGAATATCTGGCGGGACAGGACTGTGTAGTCGTCGTCACCGATCATTCGGCGGTGGATTACCAACTGGTAGCCCGGCACGCGCCGCTGGTGGTTGATACGCGGAACGCGATGCGCAATGTGGGAAAGCCAGGTGATGGCGGTGACCACAACATCTGGAGTGCTTGATTGCCGAGGTCAGAACCTACCAGCGGGCTTCCAGACCGAAGTTGACGCCTTGCACCCACAAGTCGCTGGCGCGGCCGGGATATTGCGGCCAAAGGCCTGCGGTATTGGCGGTGGTGGGGAGCGGCGGCCAGAGATTGGGGTTGATGTTCTGGTCAATCTGGTCACCGGGCCGATAAACGCCGCACCAGTACATGAGCGTGTAGCCCGTGGTGAATCGCCAGCAGGGATTGAGCTGATAGCCAAGGTTCAAGTTGACTTCCGGCAGCATCGTGAAGGCGTTGTTGACACGGGCGCCACTGTTGGTGGAAAGCGCGAAAATGCTGCCGGCGGGAGTCTGCTGCACTCCGTTCTGGAAGGCAGTGCCGTTGATGTTCACTACGCTCCGGGTGTTGCCGATGCCGACCTTGGTGATTAAGTCAAGCGACCAGCAGCGGCGGCGGAATTGCATCATGGTCCCCAAGTCGAACCCGTTGAAGGTGTTTTGACTGTCAAACACGTCCTGGCCAGTGCGGATCGTCCCCTGAATATTGTGCGTCTGGTTAATCACGAGGGAGTCGTCCAGCCGGTTGTAGCGATAGCCCATCAGAAAATCGACCCGCTTGGCGACATCGATGGGACAGCCATCCCACCAGGAGGGCCCGCAACCTTCCGAGCAACAAATGTTGCGAAGGAGGCGGATGCCGGCACCTTGAAGCCGGGTTGTCGCGTCGATAGAGACGCTGCCGGCCGGCCCGCCGGCACCGGGGGCAACCGTGAACACCGCGGGCAGGCCATTGTTGGATTCGTCGTAGAAGGGAATGCCGATGAATGTATTTCCCGTCGAGGCTGCAGAGAAATTAGTGGTCTCGTCGGCGAGTCCGTAGTAGTCCCCTTCCAGGGCCCAGCACGGATTGATGTGCATTCCCAGGACGATGCGTCCGCCGGATCGTCCGCGACCGTTGATCAAGCTGTCGCCAAACAGAATCGTGGTGTTGCCCGGCAAGCTGCCATCTTCATTGAGCACGCCAGCGGGGATTTGCGTATTGGCTGGGTTGCCTGTCGTGACGAGGGCAGGAACACGCATTCCCTTTGTGCTCCAGAGCAGGTAATCCGCCCGGACATACATCCCGCAGCCGCCGGGACTGCATAGGGTGCCGCAGCATGTGCCGCAGCGACCGCAATTTCCAAAGCCGCATTCCCCGTCGGCAAACACATCGCCGAGCATAGGATTCTCGGAGTAGTATTCGTCAGCTGCATCCGCTTCTATTGCATGATCGTGGCCGGCATGCGCATCGGGATCGGCCGTTGCCTTTCGCGGAGAAGCAGGGGGGATTTTTGTGCCGCCGCGCGTCGGAGCAGGTTCGTCAGCAAAACTGCTTGCCGCGAGCGCAAGGACAGCCGAAAAGGCAACGAGCAAGGGCAAGCGGTTGAAATGCACGCGTAAGTTCCTTCTGGCGGACGAATGTCCGCGGTGCCACCGCGCAGCGAATGCCGCCCGGCAGTTCGGGTAGAACAAGCGTCGGCTTTTAGCGGCGGAAGCGAGAATATGTCAAGACCAGTTTGCAGCCTGGCCACCGCTTAAAAAACGGTGCTAGCTCGGATCCAAGGCGACAGTCGGCAGTGGCGGCTACTCTCGTTCGGCCCAGACGCGGCTTTCGCCGTGTTCGTCGAATTCGACGTGGATGACGTTGGGGCGGCAGCAGACGGGGCAGTCTTCGACGTAGTTCTGCTCGCTCCCCTGAGAAGGGTCGAGCGGGATCACGATTTCCTCACCGCAGGCGTCGCAAATGTAGGAAGAGTTCTCAACGGGAAGACGTCTTTTCCGGCGGCGCTTCTTCGGCCGTTTCATCAGCGGGCTCCGACAGGAACCGTGACCCGCAGGATGCGAGGGTCGGAACTGGCAACGGCAATCTCGCTCCCATCCGCAGACCACGAGAGACGATAAGCCGCCGCCACGGGAAGCTGTTGGTGGAAAAGGGGCGTGCCGGCAGCGGCATCCCAAACAAAAAGCTTGCCGCTGTCGTCGAGCGTGGCGATGCGAGTGAGCGTGACGTTGTAACGCAAGGCTCGAATGGGAAAGTTGTGCCCTTCCACGGCGCGGGATTGCTGACCGGTCATGCGGTCGAACGTTTGCCAGAGCCTCTTTGCTCCGCCAACTTGCAGCGTCCGATTGTCCGCCCCCCAGGCGAGCGCACTAATCGGGCCACTCAAATTGCCGGTAATCGAGGTGGCCTCTTTCCCTTCCGGATCCCACAGGCGAATCACGCCATCCGCCCCGGCAGAGGCCAACTCCTTGCCATCCGGGCGGAACGCAACCGCCTGCGCCGCGCGGGTATGCCCCTGGAGTTCGAAAAGCAGTTCCCCCTTCTCCAAGTCGAAGACCCGCGCGATGCCATCACCACTGGCGGCAGCCAGGCGTTTGCCGTCCATGCTGACGGACAGGTCGTAGAGCGGCCGTTTGCCGGCGGCCAAGGTTTGCCGTGCTGCGTAATCGGCTCCGTGCCAGCGCATCACCTTCTGGTCGGCACCGGCGGTGAAGACCGCGCGATCGTCCCCCGCCGTAAAGGCCAAGCGGACGGGACCGGCGACGTGGCCCGTGGATTGGTGATTGAGAACCAATTGCTGCTTGCCATCAACGGTCACCAGAGCGTAGTTTCGCAGCACACCATCGGCGGTGCCAACGAGGATTTTGGTGCTGTCCTTGCCGAGTTTGAGCGAAGTGATCGCAGCCGGCAGGGCCAGGACCGCCAGCGGCTTGCCATCGGCGGTGGACCAGAGGCGAAGTTGCAGGTCGTCGCCGCCGGCAGCTACCGTTTTTCCGTCGGCGGAGACCGCGATGGCTTTGAGAGGCGCGGTGGCCCCTTCGAACTTGCGCACTTGTTTGAGATCGCCGACCGACCACTGAGAGGCAAACTTGTCGGCACCGGCGGTGAAGATCTGCTGGCCGTCCGCCGAGATGGCGACATCCGCAATGGGACCTTCGTGGGCTTGGACGGCCGCGGTGACGCTGGCGGTCCAGCGGCGGACGGTTTTATCGGCTCCGCCGGAGAGGATGGTCTTGCCGTCGCTGCTTAGCTTCACGCTATGCACCAGGCCGGCGTGGCCGGGGAGCCGTTCCAGTTCCTTGCCGCTGACTCCGTCCCACAGTCGAACGATTCCATCATCGGCGGCCGTCACGATGCGGCTGCCGTCCTGGCTGGCGGCGATGCTGCGGACTGCGGCCAAATGAGTGAGCGTGAGAAGCGGCGGAACATCCATGGTCCCAGCCGCAGGCTGGGCCGTGAAGTCCCACACGCGAGCCGCATTATCCGTACAGGCCGCCAGCAGTCGTTTGCCATCCGGCGACAGGGACAGACCGAGTACCGCGGCGGTGGCACCGCTGAAGGTGCGTTCCGGCTTGGCCTCTTTGAGATTCCATTGCCGGACCATCTTGTCCGCGCCCGCCGTCACCAGCCCGGTGCCGTCTGCGGTCCACACGACGGCCGAGACGGCTCCTTCATGGCCGGTCAGTAGTTGCTCCAATGCCGGTGCGGTGCGATGAATTTGATTATCCGCACCAGCCGCCAGCAGGGTTTGGCGATCGGCAGCGCCCAGGCGGTTCGCCACGGCGGGAAGCAGCGAGTCCTCCAGCGGCTTCCCATCTTTGGCCGCGAAAACGCGGAGGTGCTTGTCGGCTCCGGCAACGGCAATTCGACCGTCATCAAGATACGTCATCGCGGTTACCCCCGCACCGGTCGCCACGTTCACGGCCAACGCGGCATCCGCCATATTCCAACCGAACAGATTCGGTTGAGCGAGCGTGGGGTCGCCGGCTCCGGCAATTTGCATTCCGTCACTCCGCACGGCAATGTTTCGCAGTGCCAGGGGACTGCCGGCAAACTGCTTCACCATGGTCCCCTTCAAATCCCAAAGCTTGAGCAGCTTATCCTCGCCAGAAGTGACGACCTGCTTGCCATCCGGCGTTGCCGCCAAATCATGCAGCTTGAGCAGGTCAGCCACGACGACCCGTTCCGCAGTGAGCGAATCGATGCGAACGATCTTGTCCGGCCCCGTCGAAGCCAACGTACGATTATCAGCCGCAAATGAAAGAGCCGATGTCGCGCCGCCATGCGTGGGAAGGCTCTCCAATTCCTTGCCGCTCGGAAGGTCGAACACATGGACCGGCCCGTCATCACCACTGGCGGCAAGCCGTGTGCCATCGGGACTGAGTGCCAGCGACCGAAGGGGCGCAGTGAGGGTAATCGGCGGGAGGACCCCGGCATCCGCAAAGTTCCAGAGACGAATGATCTTGTCCGCACTGGCCGCAATGACCCGCGTCCCATCGGGAGAAACTGCGAGCCCCGTCACCACGTCGGTCACGCCGGCATACGCCTTCACCGCAGCTCCGTCGACACTGTTCCAGTGCCGCACGGTTTTGTCGGCTCCAGCGGAAAGGAGAGCGGTACCGTCGGGCGTGTAGGCGAGGCCAGTCACCGCACCGGTGTGGCCCACCACCACCTTCAAAAACGCGAGAGAGTGAACGCGGGCCAGGTTGTCGGTGCCACCGGAAAGGAGTGCTGTATTGGTGCCGACGAACGCCACCGACGTGGGAGCACCCTTTTGCGACACGGTTTCGAGCAGCATGCCGTCCACCGGGTTATAAATGCGTATTTGATTGTCGGCTCCGGCAACGGCGAGCCGAGAGTTGTCGGCGCTGTAAGCGACGGCGACGACGGCAGCGGGAGTGGGGACTTTCTTTTCAAGCAGGTTCGTATCCGCCCGCCAGAGATAGAGATTCTTGTCCTCCCCGCCGGAAGCGATCTGCAGGTTGTCACCTCGCAGCGCAACGCAAGCAAGGCCCGCGTCGCTCGCCGGTAGAGGAGCAAGCGGCTTGAGGGTGGCATCCCACTGTTTGGCCAACTTGTCGGCACCCACCGTGATGAGTTTCTGGCCGTCGCTGTTATACGCCACCCCCCCCGCGGCACCGGTGTGGGCAACCACAATCGCCAGGTTGGAAACCGCCAGCTTACGAGTAAAGCCTTCAGCTCCCCCTGCGACGAGCGCCTTGCCATCGGGAAGCATCGCCAGGGCCGAGATGGGCTTGGCGAAATCGACGAACCGTTCGGCGACCTTCTGTGCGGCCAGATCCCAGACTCGCAGCAAGTGATCATCGCCACCCGTGGCGATTTTCAGCCCGTCCGGCGACGAACCGATGGTCCGGACTATTGCGGGATGAAGGAGCGTGGCGAGCAGACCAGCATCGCTGTAATTCCAAACCCGCACGGTCTTGTCCGCGGAAGCCGCGAAGACCTTGGTGCCGTCTTTGGAAATCGCCACCGAGGTAATCGCGTCCGACTGACCGGCAAAACTGCGAGCCAGGCTGCCGTCGGCGGCGCTGAAGAGGCGGACGGTTTTGTCCGCCCCCCCCGTGAGTACAAAAGCGCCATCAGCGGAGTAGGCCACGTTCGCCAACGGCATCGGCGAAACATCGATCACACGAACCAGCGCCCGCCGCACCAGACGAATTTGATTCGCCGCTCCGCCAATGGCCAGGCCGCGACTGTCGGGGAGGAAGGCGACGGCAGTGGGGACGTTGTCCGTCGAGGGGATGTATTCCTGCAGGACTCCCTGCAGATTCCAAACGCGGACGTTTCCATCGGCTGCGGCCGTGGCAAGCGTGAGGTTGTCTGGACTGAAGCTGACAGCCGCCACCGCGCCGCCGTGGCCGGCAATCGTTTGCGCCAATGAGCCATCGGCGAAGTTATAAACCTTGACGTTTTTATCGGCAGAACCAGCCGCCAAAGTCTTACTGTCGGCACTCAGAGCCAGGCAGGTTGGCGCGGTTCCGTTGGCGATATTCAGCACGCGGCTGCCGTCCGAGGAGTTCCAGGTCCGAATTGCGCCATCCTCCGAGGCGGTCACAATCGTGGTCCCCGCGTTGGCCAGTAGAAGCGCGGTAATCGGCTTGTCGTGCGAGCCGAAGGATCGCATTTCGGTGTCGTCGGCGAGTTTCCATTGGCGAATGACTTTGTCCACGCCGGCGGTATAAACACTGGCCCCATCGGGAGCGAAAGCGATTCCTCCGACGACGGAGGGATGCTTCTCCAGCAGGGTCGCTTGCTTGCCATCGGCAATATTCCAGACGCGAATGGTCTTGCCGGCTGAAGCGGTGACGAGCTGCGTGCTATCGGCTTTCCAAGCGAGGGCAGTGACCGAATCGGCATGGCCGAGCGTCCAACTGGCCGCACCATCGGCCACGTTCCAGATGCGAACGCTCTTGTCCGCCGCGGCGGTGGCGAGCAGCAGGCCGTTGGGGCTGAGCGAGACGGCGGTAATTTTGGCGGTGTGATCATCCAGAGATTTGACCATCGCGGGAATTTCCCAGAGACGCAATTTGCCGTCAGCTCCAGCTGTGGCGACTTGGCCCCCTTGTGCTTTGAAGGCGACGCCGCCGACCGGGCCGGGATGAGCGCCAATCTGAGCCGTGGTTTTTCCGTCGAGCAACGTGAAGAAGTGGAGCGAGCCACTTTCGGTGGCGGCGACCCCAGTGCTGTTGTCCGGCGCGGCGGCGAGCGCAGTGATGGTAGAGGGAAGTTCCACCGAGGTTCGCGGCTTGCCGGTGGCATGATCGAGGACGTGCACAAATTTGTCGCTACCGCCGGAGATGCTGAGCAGGCCGTCGCTCGTGATCGCAACTGCATTGATGGCCCCGGTGTGCTTGGCGAGCTGCTGCGGCGGGAGGATCGGGAGCTGCCACAGCCGCAGCGTGCCATCCGCCCCGCTGGTGGCAAGTTGCAGATTATTGGGATGAAAGCCGACGCCGGTTACTGCCCCTTCGTGAGCGCCCAGCATCCCCGCTGCCGCTCCATCGACGGTGCCATAAAGCCGCAACATGCCGTTGGCATCGCCCACGGCGGCTTGCTGGTTGTCGCGGCGAAAGGCGGCTGCGGAAAGGGGAGCGTTGCCGCCGGTGAGAGCGGAAGCTGCTTTGAGGTCGGGAAGGGACCAAAGCTGCGCGACGCCCGCCGTATCGCCGGTTAGGGCCGTCTTGGCATCGGTCGCGACGGCGACGACCCGAACCGAGGCCTTGTGATGAGCGATTTCCGCAGCCGGCTGCGGAAGGTTCCAAAGCCGAATGGTGGCGTCTTCCCCGGCCGTGGCCATTTGCGCAAGTTTGGGGTGCAGGGCAATCGCATGCACTGGGCCGGTATGGCCCGCAACGGTGCCGCGTGAAACGCCATCGGCAAAGTTCCAAAGTTGCACCTGGCCAGCGGCGCTGCCGGCCGCCAGGACCGCGCGGTCATTGCTGGCGTTAAGAGCGGTGACTGCCGTGGTGAACGCGGGAAGCTTTTTGGCTTCTTTGCCAGTCGCCACGGTGACGAGCCGAACGGTGCCATCGGAATTACTCGCGGCAATCGTCTTGCCATCGGGAGAGAGCACAACGGCCTTCACGGCTTCTTGATTGACCAGCTGAATCGGCTGCGCTGGTGGCAGTCGCCAATACTTCAGCAGGCCGTCATTGCCGCAGGAGGCCAAAACCTTTTCATCGTCGAGCCAAGCCAGACCCGTTACGCCGCCGACATGAGCGACCAGCGAGAACGCCCCTTTGCCGTCGGCAGTATTCTGAACGGTAACCGCGCCCAAGGCATCGCCAAGTGCCAGTTGCTTGCCGCTGGGAGAAAGGGCCGCCGTGAGTACTGGCTGGGGAAGATTCTCGAGGGCGCGGGCCTGCTTTCCCGTGGCGGTGTTCCAAATGCGAACCGATTTGTCGGCCGCGGCGGTGACAGCCGTTGTGCCGTCTTTGGACAATGCCAAAACGGTCACTGGCTGGGTGTGTCCCGGCCAGGGGGGCGAAACGCTCGGTAGCCGCCAGATGCGGACTGTGCCGTCCGCTCCGGCGGAAGCGAGGCGCGGTTCGGTGGGATGGAAAGCGAGGGACGCCACCACGCCCACATGTCCGGCGACAGTCCCCTTGTCCGCGCCATCCGCGGTCAGCCAGAACTTGATTCCGCCGGTGTCGCTGCCGGCCGCAGCCAACTTGGAATCCGTACTAAGCGAGAGCGAAGCAATTTTTCCCGGACCTACTGGAAGAGGCCGAAGTGCAGTGCCATCTTTCTTGAACAGGAGAACTTGCGCATCCAGGCCGCCGCTGCCAATCATGCTTCCGTCTTGATTCATCACAACGGAGGTTACTTGATCACCATGCCCGGGAAGCAACTGCGGCGCGACCGGAGGCCAACTGGCCAGCCGCAGCAGGCCGTCCGCCCCAACCACGGCAACGAGTTTGCCCTGGCCATGCACGTGCATGGCCGTCGCCGAAGGGAATTGAATCGCTCCCGTGGCTGCCGCGGTATCAAAGTTCCAGCCTCGCAAGGCGCCATCCACGCCCGTTGCCAGAATCAGTTTTTGTTCGGGAAAAGCCGCCACGCCCGTTACGCCACCCACGGTACCGGGATAGTCCCGCACATGGGCCTTGGTTGTGGCATCGAAGAGGCGGACATAAGTTGCGGCATCCCCGGTGACAACAAACTTTCCGTCGGCCGACGGAGAAATCGCGGTCGGTGCGGCGGGGATTCCCGCAAATTCATATACGGCGGAGGGACGCGGAATATCGAAGAACTTCAGACTGCCATCGACGCTGCCGATGATGGCTTGCAGGCCATCGGGAGTTTGCGCGAGGCAGAGATTCTGCCGGCTGCTCGCGTTAATTGTCCGGACCAGAAGTCCGGTAGTCCGGTCCCAAACTCGCAGCGTTCCATCCAGTCCAACGCTCAGCAGAAGCTTGTTATCTGCCGTGAAGGCCACATCTCGGACAGCCCCCGCGTGCCCTTCCAGAAATTGTAACTGCGGTGGAACCGGGGCTTGAGCCAGGCAGGAACTTGCGATGAGCAGCAGCGCGGGAGCAGATACGAAATTAGGCAGTTTCATCAGGGAGGTTCCCAAATACGAATCGGCGGGATATTTCCGGCATGACGGCAATAGCCGTGAAGTGCCAGTTTAATCCACGGCAGAGGCCGACTGTGAAGCGGGAGGGGATTCTTGTTCCTCGTTTTCCAAATTCGCACCGGTCACGCGCTTGACGAGAATCGTGGCGTATGCTCCGCGCAGCAATTCAAAACGGAGCGTCATCTTTTGCTTGCCGCGGTAAAAATCGTCCTGATCCACTTCGTAAGAAACCCCAGCCGGAAAAAAAATCGCCGGTCGCTCTCCTTTGGAGAAAAACGTGTCGCGGGGGAACTTCAGCCGTACCTGCCGCAATTCCATCCCTTCGGCGGATAGCACCTCATCAACTAGGTCTTTGATGGGTCCCGCCTCCAGGTGCTGCCGGGCGGAAGGGAGCGGCAACAAGGTGTCGCGAAGCATCGTTTTGGTGGAGTCAGTCAGGGAAGCATAGAACGGTAGATCTCGCTTGCCAATTTTTCGCGAAACAAGAATCTCCGAGGGACAGACCTTTCGCAGCAGGGCCGCCAGCATCCCGTTCCAGAGATCACTCTGAAAGGCTGCCAGATAGATGCTCCGCAGATCCTGCCGAATCAGCGCGAGAGCCCGCTTGAAATCAGGCTTGTCCGGCTTGTCGGCAAGAAAGGTGATGACACTGCGGCGATGGGAACGCGAGAGAGCCGCCTTGCACTCCGGCCACTTGCCCCACAACTCGCGGAGAATGTCTTTTTGCTCGCGCTCCTCGGGAGTATCGTGCACGTTGACTTCGGCAAGTGCCAGCCAGAGTGCTCGTTCATAATTGGCCAGGCACCACGGTTTGGCGATGAACTCTCCAGACTGGCCGAGCGAGCCGAACCGCTGGTCGTCAAAATAATTCGGCAGACCCGATTGGCCGATTTGCTCCATCGCGCCGGCGGCGGAAGCAACTTCCGGCGGTTGCATATCCCGCATGACGATCGTGAACGCGTTGGCCCGAATGTCCTTGGCGTGAATCGGCTCGGACGCTTGCCCCAGGTACTCAAGTTCGACATTGGTCTGCCGCATTCCCTGCCGTGGGCCAGCCTTGATCGTCAGATACTGTTTCGTGAGGGCATGCTTGTCCTTCAGCCCCGCGTAGGAGACTTGCCAGCGCGCCAAATTCCATTTCTGCAAAATGGCATCGATCGCCTCGGGTGTGCCCAGCGACGTCTTGGTCAGGCGATACAGCCCAAAGGGCCCGCCTCTTGGGCCAAAGTTGATCCTTTCCTCCACTTCAAAATCAGCCGGCGTGCACTTGAGTTTCATGGCTCCATTGAAGCATGGACTCGGCGGACTGCACAGGATGGAGGAAATGGCATGCGAAACGGTGTTCATTGCCCGACTTACTACGGCGGACAAAAGCACCCTGGCCAGCGTTGCTGGTTGCGGTGGTTTGGGTACGAACGAGCGACGGCGAGATTTCTAGAACATGCTTTTCTGCCCTTCCCCGCTCTCGGGCGGAGGGGAAAGTTGCAGATGCTCGTACGCCTTCGCTGTCGCCACGCGCCCGCGCGGTGAGCGAATGACAAGTTCGCTCCGCAGGAGAAACGGCTCGACTTCGTCGGACAGCGTATCGGTCGCCAGGTTCATCGTATGGGCGATTGCTTCGACTCCCGCAGGTCCGCCGCCAAAGACGCGGATCAGCGTGGTGAGGTAGCCGCGATCCTGTTTGTCCAGCCCCAGCGTATCGATGCCAGCCATTTGCAAAGCCGCTTGAGAAACTTCCAACGTGGCGTTTCCCCCCGCTTTGCTATCTGCATAATCTCGTATCCACCGCAGCCGATTGTTAGCAATGCGCGGTGTGGCTCTGCTGCGGCGGGCAATTTCCGCGGCGGCGTCTTCCGCTAATCGGACATTGAGCTTCTTCGCGCTCCGCCGCAATATTTCCGTCATCTCCGTCAGTCCGTAAAAGCCCAGATGCTCGCGCATGTGAAATCGGTCTCGCAGCGGAGCGGAGAGCATCCCGGCGCGGGTTGTCGCGCCGATGAGCGTGAACTTCTTCAGTTTGAGATTGATGGTCCGTGCATTCACCCCTTCCCCCAGCACAATGTCGAGGCGGAAGTCTTCCATCGCAGTATAGAGATACTCTTCTACAGGCTTGGGGAGGCGATGGATTTCGTCGATGAACAGGACCGCGTTTTCTTCTAAATTGGTCAGGTAAGGAATTAAGTCCTTGGGGGCTTTCAGCCCCGGTCCGCTAGCGGTGACGAGGGCCACATTGAGTTCCTTGGGAATGCAGGTAGCAAACGTCGTTTTTCCCAGTCCTGGCGGCCCATCAAACAGGATATGCCCCAGCGATTCCCCCCGCTTCCGGGCCGCATCCACCGCAATATCCAGTCTGTCGATCACCTCCCGTTGGCCGACCATATCACGAATCCGCTGGGGGCGAAGCTCTCGGTCTTCGTCCTCTGGATTGTTGGCGGATGTCAGGATCGGTTCGCGGGGCATGCCAGGACCATTTCAATCGTTAAACGTCTTGTCGATTCCTTCTGATACACATGTACAAATAGCATAGCCGAAGTGCCGTCGTCTCGTTAACGCCAGTTAACTCCTCCCGCGATGCCGGGGCGGCTCTTGGCACGGAAATTCCGCGGTCGCGTCGTTCGTCAAAGAATCACGAAGACGATAGTGTACTTTTTAAATCGGGAGGATTACACTCATTTAGCGGGGTATTACCCTGGGAATCCGGTCTCTCATCAAATCTATCTGACATGGCCGAGTCAAACGCCTTGCCAAAATCGGTGGGGTCCTCCCCCACGGATCTCCACGGCTGCCCGGAGCGGGAGGAGTTGCTCGCATTCCACCGCGGGACGCTCCCGCTGGCACTCATCAAGTCCGTAGCGGTACACATCCAGAAGTGCGCAAACTGCGAGTCCAATCTCTCCACCCTGCAAATGGATGGAGCTACCCGCAGCATTCCTCCTCCAGCCATCTCTCCAGCCGACCATCAAGTCAATGTTCAAATCGAAGATAGCGCTCGCTTAGTGCTGACGGATTTGCCCATCGATTTTTCGCGAGTCTCCTCCAATCGCCTTAGAAAGGGTTCCACGCGGATTCTGGACACACCCTTGCAGTTGGGGCAATACCGGCTGATCGAGAAGATTGGCCAGGGTGGCATGGGCGTGGTCTACAAAGCCTGGCACGAGCGACTGCATCGGGAAGTGGCAATCAAGTTCCTCCCTGCCGAAGAGTTTAACGATCCCATTGGTATCGAACGAATGCAAAGGGAAATGGCGGCGACGGGAACTTTGCGACATCCGAATATCGTGTTCGCCACGGATGCCGGCGAATCCGAAGGAGTGCACTTTCTCGTCATGGAGTACGTGCCGGGTATCGACTTGTCCCGTCTGCTGACCCGCCTGGGTCCGCTACCTCTTGGAGATGCCTGCGAATTGGTCAGGCAGGCCGCCATGGGGCTAGACCACATTAACAGCCAGGGAATGGTCCATCGGGACCTGAAACCATCCAACCTGATGCTCTCGCTGGATGGAACGGTCAAGATTCTCGACCTGGGGCTGGCTCGACTTAAGCCGGACGAATTGGACGAAGAACAGTTGACTCGCAAAAATTATATGCTCGGAACGGCCGACTACGTTGCTCCCGAGCAAGCGGTCGATGCCCGCACAGCCGACATCCGCTCCGATATCTATAGTTTGGGCTGCACGCTTTTCAAGCTGATCACGGGCGAGGCCTTGTATGGCGGCGACGTGTTTGGCACTTGGGACCGCAAGATTGAAGCGCATCGAGATGCTCCCTTGCCTGATCTTGCCGGCCCTCACCAGGAAATTCCGGCGGAACTGCAGGCAATTCTGCGGAAGGCGCTCGCCAAGAATGCACGCGACCGTTACCAGTCACCGGGAGACCTCGCCAGGGCTCTCGCACCGCATGCCAAGACGCACCACTTGGCTTTTCTGCTTCGCCAGGTAGGACTTGTTCCCGCACCAGCCGCGCTCCATTTGAACACGCCGGACAGCGAAACCATTCTGGAAGAAACGTCGGCGGTCCCTGCTCGTTCTGTCGCGGGACCAGGATATCGCATTCCAAAGTTCTCGCGCTGGCAACAACTCGCCATCGCGACTTCCCTGGCGATGGGAATTGCAGCCATCGTACTGGCAGCTGCCGCAATGACGTCCAAGGTCCCCTCAGTCACCAATGCCAAGGAAATCCGTTTCAATGCGGTTCGGGGAGAAAGCAGTTTGGTGATTGATCCGGTTAAGAAAACGATCACGGTGAACGCCCCCGACAGTCGGCAGCTTGTGTCCCTTGGCAAGCTCGCCGCCAAACCCAAACGGTTCGCGGTGACGATCGAACAGCCCGAAAGAGTCTTGTGGGAAGGTCAGTCGGGTATCTTCTTCGGATATCGCGAAGAACCGGTCCACGACGTGGTGGCACCCGGAACTCCGCGGCGTCAGGCCGCCGTATTCCAGGTCTTGTACCTGGAACGCTATGAAATGCCCGGGCAGCCTCCCCAACTTCGCTGGGAAAGAAAATTGGTCCAACTGGATCCGAAGTCGCAAAGCATTCTCTTGCGCAGCCGCAAGATCGCCGTCAGCAAGTCTTTTCCGGCCAGCCAGACGGAGGTTCGCGTGGAGTTGGAATTTGACGCGACGGGCATTTCCTCGTTCAAAATGAACGGCATGGACTGTCCGGAACTCTGCGGCCCCGTTGCAAATCAGGTCTTTCAGCCACGAGATTATGAAGGGCTGATGGGTTTTTACACCTACAACTACGACAAGATCGACGTCCGTTTTTCCAGCATCCTGTTTTCATCTCTCGAGAAGGAGTAAGTGGACCATGCCGAGCGTAACCATCAGTTCCCCCGTCTCCATTCCTGTCGTTCTGCAATCCAACGGTGCCGGCGGATGGCTGTTGCCATCGACCCAAGGTAAGGCAAGACCTTGCATCCAACCCAATGAGGTCTGGGCGCTTGTTTATGACGATCCTTCCAAACGACAAGCCGCGCCCCACGGCAACGCAAAACAGGTCCTGGCTCAAGACCTGATCGTTCCTCAACCGCCACCCTGGTGCGCGATGAGTGATAACACTTGGACCGTTCGCGAGGTTCCGGGCGCGCAGGAGGGAGAATTTAACTTTTTGCGAGTCTGGGTCAAGTTTCAAAATGATGCAACCTGGTATACCGCCGACTCAGACTTTACCGGTGTGGTGCAAACCTATGGTCCGCCGGCCCCTGCCCCTGCGCCAGCGCTGGCGGCTGCGCGAGCGATCGCGGCGGGTGCGGCGGGTGGTGCTCCACCCACCCTCGTCCTGACCTGGCAATTCGGCATTCTAAGCACCTCAGAGTTGTCGTTCCCTTACAACCTCTCCCAAATGGTTGGGTTGCTTGGGTTTCCCGTGCAAGAACTTGGGTTTGACTTCGCCAGTCCGGACAACGATCCCGTTTGGACACTGGGCGATCCCCATGCAGGACCTCATTGGCGCCTCCGCCTTTTGGGGTCTGGCATCGCCAGACTTCGCTTGCGGCTGAATCTGGGGGGAAATGTGGTGCAGCAGTACTGGAACTGTGCTGCATTCGATCAGACAGCTGGCGGAGTTTTTGAGCCCGATTCGAGCAACGTCATGATGGAGCGGATGGAGATCTGGCTTCCCTGATTTATGAGCCGAATTCAGGAGCCGTTTTCGGAAGAAGGCGGCTATACTGGTTCGATTCCAAAATCGCGAATCGTCAGCAGCGTTTGCAATTTGTATCCCTTCGCAGCCAGTGCGTCCGCGCCCCCTTCCAGCCGGTCAATGATGGCGAGCACGCCGAGAACCTTCAAACCGAAGGCCTCGGCTTTTTCGATGGCGGCCAGGGAACTGCCGCCGGTGGTGACGACGTCCTCCACAATAACGCACCGCTCACCCGGATTCACCGGCCCTTCCACATCGCGACCCGTGCCGTGCTGCTTGGCTTCCTTGCGGACGATGAAACCCTTCAGCGATTTGCCGCTGCGGCCAGCTATGGTGATGATGGCCGCCGAGATCGGATCGGCCCCAATCGCCATGCCGCCCACTGCATCCGGCCAATCCTTCTCCAGAACCTCAAGCATTCCATCGGCAATCTGATTCGCCCCCGCGCTATCCAGCGTCACCTTGCGGCAGTCGAGATAGAACGTGGACATTTTGCCCGAGGCCAATTTGAATTGCCCCAGTTGCAGGGCCTTTTCGCGAACAAGGGCCATCAAGGCGGACTTACTGTACATGAGGACAAATGCCTTTCAGGAAGGGGCAAATTCTGCCAGCCAACGGACTTTCGTTTTGTGGAAAGCTGGCGCTGCACTAGGGCTTTGGCTTGGCAACGCTGCAATAGGCACCTTTGCCAATGGCCAGTATCGCCGTTAGCGCGATCGCCACAAAGGGGACCACTACTGCCGCAGCCAAACCCAAGACCGAGGCGACACCCGCCGCGATGAACGAGACGATGGTCAGTGTCGCCGACCCCTTGTATTTGTCGATTTCGTCTTTCGCCTTTTTGTATTTTGGGTCGTCGGTGCACAGAAACAGATAGATCTGTTCTTTGATCGCGCTCCCCCAAGAACTCGCCTGCTTCGCGGCCATCTGGCTGGGCTTGGCACCCGTTTTGGCTATCCGCAAGGCTGCCCCTTTTTTGCCGAGCCGCCCCTGCTTCGCCATCCGCACGGTCAGGTGTTTCATGGCCACCTCCGGTGCGGCAACTTTCATTAGTGTCTCCGGCGGGATCATGGCCGCGAGTTCCTCTTTGTCCAATTTTTTCAGCCAGGCATCGCTCATTGTGTGGTACCTCGATAGAAGTTGGATTACCTTCGGGGTGGTTTACTCCCCCCTCGCGCCGTATATGCTATCACTCCCCTTGGCACCGACAAGTAGCCAGATTTGCAGGGCGGCAGCAATCCAAGATCGACCTAAATCATGTTCATCCGGCTGCGGTTTTTCCGCTTGGCGCGGGAGCAGTCCTGACAGACACCGTTGATGATGAACCGGTGGCTGGTGACGCGGAAGTGGTGCTCGCGGGCGACTTCGTCGCGCAGAGCGACGAGATTCTGGTTCTCAAATTCCAGCAGCCGCTTGCATTCGGTGCAGTGAAAATGGTCGTGCTGGGGATAGCCGTAATCGTGCTCATAAACGGCCCTCCCATTGAGCACGAACTTGCGGAGCAGCCCGGCATCCACAAACTCCGCCAGCGTGCGGTAAATCGTCGGCCGGCTGACGTGTCCTGTCTGGCCGGACTTCGGCAATTGCTCCATCAACTGGTCGGCGTCGAAGTGCTCGTGATGGCTGAAGACATGGTCCACAAGCGCCAGCCGCTGCGCCGTCACCCGCATCCCGCGGCTTTGCAGGAACTCGACAAAACGGTCCCGCGGAGAAAGAGAAACTTGCACGGAGCCGAGGGAATCGGTATCAGCCATGAAATCACTTATTGAGACAAGTCACTCGCGATGTGCCGGAAATCGGCTGGAAACTAGCGCGATTAGATTGCCTTGCGTCTCAATAAGATTCTAGGCAGCGGTGAAGCGGCTGCCAAGGTGCGGACAAAAGTAGTTCGCTCACTCCGTGAGCGGACATGCCTGCACACGGAGTGTGCAGGCTACGAAGGGTAACGCGAACCCTACCCAATCTCATCCAACAAATTGCTCAGGGCCATGTCAAGCTTGGCCTCGGTCTCATAGGTGCCGGCGGCGATCTGGGCCCGGATTTGGGCCACGCGATCCTCGCGAATGTCCGGCAGGTTATGCACCTGGGCGACAAGATCGGCTTCGGGGGAAATGTCCAATTGATCCACTCCGTAGCTGCTGGGAGTGCTACTGGGGGCCTGCGCGGGGCTCATCCGGTGCGGAGCCGAAAGGGCCTGCG
>CAYUJE010000027.1:0-1581 GCA_964444865.1 uncultured Pirellulaceae bacterium
CGCAGGCAATCCTCCACGCGGCTCAGGCCTTCGTTCGCGCAGAGGGCCACTGAGACTTTCGCTCGCAGCTCGCGCATGTTTTCCACGGGGTCGATGGGGACGGGGGCTTCGGCGAAGTCGATTCCGAAGTCGGCGTTCCACCGCGTGAGGAGCCGCACTGCTTGGGGAATGTTCCAGGCCTGGTTGGCATCGACGCGGATTTTCCGCTCGGGGCCGATGGCGGCTCGAAGCGCGGCGAGCATCTCGGTTTCGGCCCGCTCGTCTAGGCCGACTTTCAAGTAATAGCAGGAGTATCCCCGAACCACACCGTCAGCCGCTTGCCGGGTGATTTCCTCCGGCGTGCCGCGGGCCAGATAGTAGAAGTAATCCACCTCGTCCCGCAGTGCCCCGCCGAACAGTCGATAGAGGGGCTGGCCGCACTCTTTGCCGCAGAGGTCCCACAGGGCCTGGTCGATGCCGGCGAAGGCGAAGTTGCCGCTGGGGGCCCGCAGATCCCAGAGGGCCGTTTTGAAGAAGTCGCGGGCGATGGCTTCGCTCTGCCAAGGATCTCGCCCGAGCAGCAGCGGCTGGAATGCCTGCACCGCCTCCTCAATCGAAGCCGCATTCGGCCCCGACGTGCATTCTCCCCAGCCGACGAGCCCATTATCGGCCGTCAGCTTCACAATCGTATCGGTCACCCCGCTCCGAGCCACGCGGCTGCTGATTTCGTCGTGCAGATAGGGGACACTGACGGTCCAGGTTTCCAATCGAGTGATTTTCATTCCCCAAGCTTAGCCGCCGCGACCACGCGGCGCAAGAGAGACGTTCTCTCAACGAGAATTCTCGCCTCGCCTCGCCCATTTCCCTCGCGGGCGCGTCGGGCTAGTATTCGGGGATGCCTCTTGGTTTTGACATCCTGCACGAAGACGAAGCCTGCCTGGTTATCTCCAAGCCAGGCGGACTACTGACGCAGGCGCCGCTGGGGATCGACAGCCTGGAAGTGCGGATCAAGAAGCTTCTGCGGGAGCGGGACAATATTGAAGGGGATGTCTATCTCGGCGTACCCCATCGGCTGGATCGGCCGGTGTCGGGGGTGATTGTGTTCGCCAAGCACCGCAAAGCGGCTCGCTCGATTTCCAAACAGTTCGAAGCCCGGCGGGTGGAGAAGACTTATTGGGCGCTCGTGCAAGGCGAAGTGCAGCCGGAATCCGGGACGTGGATTGACTATTTGAAGAAGGTGGAGGGAGATCCGCGGAGCGTCGTCACGACGGAGAATGATCCCGAGGGGCAGAATGCGATTCTGCATTACCGGGTGGTCAGGCGATGGAGCGAAGAATGGAAAGCATCAGACCCTCACCCCGGCCCTCCCCCAGGGGGAGAGGGAGAAGGAGTGACTCTGCTGGAAATCAAGCTCGAAACCGGTCGAACGCATCAAATTCGCATTCAATGTGCGTCCCGCGGACATGCGTTACTCGGAGACGAAATGTATCGCAGTCCGCACCACTTTGGCCCCCCCACCGACGACGAGCGGCAGCGGATGGTGGCCCTGCACGCCCGCAGTCTGTCGTTCTGGAGTTCCGTTTCGCGGGAAGTGATGACGTT
>CAYUJE010000027.1:1681-30690 GCA_964444865.1 uncultured Pirellulaceae bacterium
CTACTTTCCACTCATCTCACAGCTCAATCCACCCGCAGCCGGGACATAGCAGGTGCGGGCATAGTCCATCACCATGCGGTGGGCGGAAAACCGCCAGGCGAGCGTGCTGATGGAGTTCATCATCCGCTTGATCCAAGCTCGTGGCAGGCCGTCCACATCCCGCTCGTAATACGTCGGCACGACCTGCTCCTCGAGCACGCGGAAGAGGGCCTCCGCATCTCGCTGGTCCGTGATTTCGTCGTTGGCATGGCTTTGGCCGTGGCCGATGGCAAAGCCATTGGCACCGTCATAGGCTTCCGCCCACCAACCGTCGAGGATGGAGAGATTGAGCCCGCCGTTGAGAACCGTCTTCTGCCCGGAGGTGCCGGAAGCTTCCAGCGGCCGGCGCGGATTGTTCAGCCACACGTCCACCCCCTGAATCATGTGACGACAGACGTTCATGTCATAGTCTTCGACGTACACAATCTTGCTGGCGAACCGCGGATCTTTGCGGAGGTTGGCAATTTGCTGAATGTACTTCTTGCCGGGCTCATCCTTGGGATGGGCCTTGCCGGCATACACAAACTGCACCGGCTTTTCCTTGTCGTTCACCAGGGCGGCGAGTCGGTCCGGATTGCTGAGGAGCAGATTCGCCCGCTTGTAAGTCGCAAACCGCCGACCAAAACCAATCGTCAGCACGTTGGGGTCCAGAATGTTGCGGGCTGTCTCGACGATGTCATCGCTTTCACCGCGACGGCGACTCTGGCGGCTGAGGCGGCGGCGCACGAATGCCAGAAGCTGATTCTTGAGAGCGTTGTGCGTTTCCCACAACTCGCCGGGATCGACGTTATGAATGCTTTGCCAGACTTCCGGCTCACCCATGCGATAAATCCAATTGGCAACGAAATGCCGGTCGTAAAGCTGCAGCATCTGCTGGGCGAGCCACGTGGGAATATGCACGCCGTTGGTGATGTGGCCGATGGGAATCTCTTCTTCCACCTTCCAGGGCCAGAGTTGAGCCCACATTCGCCGCGAAATATGTCCGTGCAACTGGCTGACCGCGTTGGCCCGGCGGGAGATCTTCATCCCCACCACCGTCATCGTAAACGGCTCGGAATTGTTATGCGGTTCCACGCGCCCCAGCCCCATCAACTGGTCATAGCTGATGCCGAGTTGATCGCGGAGCGGGCCGAGATGTTCTTCCACCAATTCACCGGGAAAGCGGTCATGCCCTGCGGGGACCGGGGTATGCGTTGTGAACGCCGTTTGCCGGGCGACTTCACGGAGTGCTTCCGAAAAGGGCAGCCCGTCGTCGTGCATTCGCTCGCGAATCACTTCCAGCGTACCGAAGGCGCTGTGACCTTCGTTGAGATGATAAACGCCGGGGCGAATATCGAGCGCTCGCAATGCCCGCACGCCGCCCACGCCCAAGATGAGTTCCTGCCGGATGCGAGTCCGCTCATCGCCGCCATAAAGGCGGCTGGTCAATTCACGGTCCTCCGGACTGTTGCCGTCGACATTGCAATCCAGCAGATAAAGCTTCACGCGGCCAACGTTCATTACCCAGACTTTGGCAAACAAAGCACCTTTGCGTGTATCGACGCGGACTGTAATCGGCTTGCCGTCGGGTGAGAGGGCCGGGTCCATCGGCACATTCTCTACCTTGGTGTCCAGGTACTCTTCCGTCTGCCAGCCGGCGTCGTCGAGTTGCTGTTTGAAGTAGCCCTGATCATAGAAGAGCCCAATGCCCACAAGGTTGACTCCCAGACCGCTGGCGCTCTTCACATGGTCACCGGAAAGAACACCAAGGCCACCGGAGTAGATCGGCATCGATTCGTGCAGGCCGAACTCGGCGGAGAAATAGGCCACGGGCTTGTTTCCCAACACGCCGGCGTTGGTCGCCGCCCAGGTCTGTTTGTTGGCGAGATATTCCTTCAGCCGCCGGTGGGCGTAGTTGATGCGGCTGAACATCACCATTTCGCTGGCGCGGGTGGCGAGGCGATCCGGCGTGAACTCCCGGAGGAGGGCAACCGGATTGTGGTCGAGTTGCCGCCAGCGAATCGGATCAAGATCTCGAAAAATGCTGGTGACCTCGGGGTGCCAGGTCCACCAGAGATTTCGCGAAAGGGCGAAACACTTGTCGTACAGAAGCTGGGCCGAGAGCTCGCCAGCGATAGGTGTGGGGGAATCAGCCATTACGGGGACTTCCACTAAAGACATGAGGAACTCCTTCTCCGCCGGTTTTTGGAACCGACATTGTGTCGGCACAGTTTACCGGATAACACTCGCTTGTTATCGACATTGAACAGCCCATGTCAAGAGTTCTGCCAAGATTGCTACCCTAGTGCGGGTAAAAGCAATTGTTAACGGCGGATTCTGTTCCGTTAAACAATGCCGAAGGGGAAAGCTGGGCAGGAAAAAACCGGCTGGGAGGATTGCTTTTTCTGACTGCTGGCCAGATAGCAGTCGCGGAACTCCTTACAATGCATCGGTCTTCCATGCCTTTTATCTCCGCTTGAGACTCCCTCTACCCTATCTCGCGCGTGACAACCACCATGCAAAAATCCCAGTTCCTTCCCCGATGCCTGTGCGGTTTGGTGTCGTTAGTTTTCGCCAGCATTGGCGCTAGCTCGGCATTTGCGGAAGAGAAGACGGCCGAGAAGCCCGGTACGGAAGGGAATGGGGATCTTGTCATTGGGCCGGAATACAAGGTTGATCCGGACCTTACGGACAAAGGGAATCCCAAAGGCAAATCCTTTGAATTCTCGATGCGGCTGACGGAAAGCAAAATCTTCCGTGGCGACGATTCCACGCTCGACCCGAAAAAGCCAGTCCGCAAGGAGCGGAAGATTTTTGTCTACGTTCCCGCCGCCTATCAAGACGGGACAAAGGCACCCATTCTGGTCACGATGGATGGACCAAGCAACTTGAACCTGGTCAAGAACGCGCTCGACAACCTGACCATCTCGAAGGACCCCCATCGCAAGCTACCGGCGTTCATCGTCATTGCCGTGGAAAATGGTGGCAACGATGGCAAGGGGAGCGAGCGGGGGCTGGAGTATGACACGATGTCCGCCCGCTTTGCCACTTTCATCAACGACGAAGTCTTACCGGCAGTGCTTAACAACAAGGATATCCAAGCGGCTTATCCTAAAATTGCTTTCACGGAGGATCCCTGGGGCAAAGCGGCCATGGGATGCAGCTCCGGCGGCGCGGCCGTTCTCACGATGGGCTGGTTTCGCCCCGACCTTTTTCGCCGGCTGATCACTTACTCCGGCACGTTCGTGGATCAACAGGACGATGACGCCCCCGAAGAAACGAAATATCCGCTCGGCGCTTGGGAATATCATTCAGGCCTGAAGCTGATCGAAAACACCGAGAAGAAGCCGCTGCGGATCTTCACCCACGTATCCGAGAACGACAATCGGGCCAAAGACCCCGAGGCAACTTATCACAACTGGGTCATGGCCAACGAGCGGACCGCAGCCGCTCTCAAAGCCAAGGGATACGACTACCGTTATGTCTTCAGTCGCGCCACGGGGCATTGCGACGGCAAGGTCTTTCAGCAAACGCTGGCAGACACGCTCGTCTGGATGTGGCGCGGCTACGAAGCGAAGTGAATACCGCAGGTCAATGCGAAGGCTTGCTGAGTTGGAAGATTGGTAACAGGAGCCCCATGGCAATTGTCCCCACGACACCCCCCATGCCGACAATGAGAATTGGCTCAATCATACTGGTGGCGGCTTTGATGCTGGATTCGACCTCCCGGTCGTAATAGACGCTGATTTTGGCCAGCACCTTATCCAGTTTGCCCGTTTCTTCGCCGCTGGCGATCATCTGGATCAACGTCGAAGGGAAGAGTTTGCTCCCTCCCAAGGATTCTGCCACCCGCTTTCCTTGCGTAATCTGGTCGAGCACATGCATCCAGATCTGTTCGTAATAAATGTTGCCGGAAACTTCGGCTGCCAGTCGGAGAGCGTCCAGCATGCTTACGCCGGCCCCAATCATCGTCCCCAAAGTCCGCATACTCCGGCTGATGATGACCTTGCGCGTCAGCGGCCCAATGATGGGCAAGTTGAGCATTACTTTGTCGAGGAACTTTCGCCCCGCTTCCGTTCTTTTGCCAAAGACATATGCCAAAATGAGGGCCACAATGCCAATGATCCAAAGATACCAGTAGTTCAGCAGCGAATCGGAAGCCGCCATCAAGACCTTGGTCGCGATGGGGAGTTTCATCCCCTTGCGATTGAACATTGGGGTGAACTTAGGAAGCACGTAAGTCAGCATGAAAATCGTCACGCCGACGGCCAGCGTGAGCATGATGCCCGGGTAGGCCATGGAGGCCATCACCTTTTGCCGAGTTTCCAATTGCTTGCGGAGGTAGTCCGCAATGCTTTCGAGCATGGTTCCGAGCGTCCCCGTATGTTCGCTCGCCTTAATCAGCGAGACATACGTCTTGTCGAAATACTTCGTATAACGAGAGAGCGCGGCTGAAAAGTCCTCGCCCCCTTCCACTCGCTCTTTGAGGTCCAGCAACACCTTTTTCAGGGTCTTGTTTTCCTCCTGAGCGGCAATGTTTTCCATGGCGACGGAGAGCGTGATCCCCGTATCCACCATGATCGCCAACTGGCTCGTCAGAAAGATGATGTCTGACTGCTTAATCCCCTTGGCAAATAAATCGAACCCCTCTTCCTCCTCGGTCAACTCCAGTACCGAGAATCCATTCTTCTTCAGCTTGGCCGCGGCTTCTTCCCGACTGGCGGCTTCAATCTTTCCTTCGCTCGACTTCCCCACGGCGTCGCGAACTTTATAGGCAAAATTGAGAGTAGTCATGGGAAACTCCGTAAGGCGTCAATGTCTCATTGGGATGCCGCATCCGCCGGTGCCGGCGCTGCGACAGTTTTCTTCTCAATGCTCAAACTGGCATCGCCAGCGATCTGAATGATCTCTTCCACGCTGGTCATTCCTTCGCGCACCTTGCGGAATCCATCTTGGCGAAGCGTGACCATGCCACTCTCGCCCCCCAGGCGGCGCAAATCGGCGACCGACGCGCCCGCCACGATGGCGTCTCGCAAGGCGTCGCTGATCACCAGGATCTCGTGAATTCCGACTCGTCCGCTGTAGCCCGTGTTGCGGCATTTGCGGCAGCCAACACCCTTATGGAATTTGTCCATCGGGTAACCCATGCGTTCCAAGGTCTTGCGCAATTGGCGGGGGGGATCGTAAGCTTCCTTGCACTTGCGGCAAATCTTGCGGACGAGTCGCTGGGCCAGAATCATGTTGAGGGCGGCCCCAATCAGATAGGTTTCGACACCCATGTTGACGAGGCGGGTGATGGCGGAAGCGGCATCGTTGGTGTGCAGGGTGCTGAAGACCAGGTGACCCGTCAAAGCGGCTTGAATCGCGGTCCGGGCGGTTTCGTCGTCGCGAACTTCGCCGACCATAATCACGTCCGGGTCCTGCCGCAGCAGCGTACGAAGTGCCTTGGAAAAGGTCAGGCCCACCTTCTCCTGCACCTGAAATTGGTTGATCAGCGGCAGATGGTATTCGATGGGGTCTTCTACCGTGCAGACATTATTCTCCATCGAGGCAATCTCATTGAGTGCCGCGTAGAGCGTGGTCGATTTTCCACTTCCGGTCGGCCCCGTCACGAGAATGATGCCATTGGGAGCCTGGATGCAAGCCTGGAATTGCGTGAGCACATCTTCAGCGAATCCGAGGTCGCGAAGATTGAGCGAAACGCTGCGCGTATCCAACACGCGAATTACCGTCTTTTCCCCGCGATTCCCTGGAAAGGTGCTGACGCGGAGATCGACTTTGCGGCCGTCGAGCATCACATGCACGCGGCCATCCTGGGGCAGACGGCGTTCACTGATGTCCAGGCCGGCCATGATCTTGATGCGGCTCGTGATGGCACCATTCAGATGCAGGGGAACTTCCAGCGATTTGTACAGTTTGCCGTCGATGCGGTTACGAACCCGCGTGCAACGTTCCGCGGGCTCGATGTGAATATCGCTCGCCCCTTCCCGCACGGCGTTGTAAATCACATAGTTCACCAGCCGGATAATTGGTGAGTGGCCTGCTCCATCTCCCCCGTGGTCGGTGATATCCTCCACCGCCTCAATGAGAGTCACATCCCCCTGCTGCCCGTCCTCAATAATGTCATCGATGACAAACGTCTTGCTGTCGGGGAGCGTGGTGATCATCCGTCGGACGTCTTTGGGCGTCGTCGAGACGATCTGCACTTCCAGCTTGGTCAGGTCGCGGATTTCGTCGATGAGGAACAGATTCGAGGGCTCAGTGACCGCGATGGTGAGCGTGCCGCGAATGCGAAACAGCGGGAAGACCAGATTTTTCTCAATGTACTCCCGCGGCAATACTTCCACGATGCGGGGGTCGGCGATGCGGGGTTCCAACTTGGCATAGGGAACTCCGTAAAAGTTCGCCAGGCACTCGGTGATGTGGTCCTCGGTGCAATACTGCAGATCGACGAGGATTTCGCCAAGAAGTTTGCTTCCCCCTTGTTTCTTTTGAAACTCCAGGGCGGACTGCAACTGGTCCACGGAAATGAATCCTCGTTCCACGAGGATATTTCCGAGCCGAAGTGGTCCCTTTTGGCCGCTCATGATCTTGGCAATTCGTTTCTGGCGGTCTTAAACAAAGCTTCTCACGGCTTCGAGTACGCTTTCGTACACCTCCAATTGCTGTTCCAATCTCGTGATCTCCAGGATCTTGCGGTTGGAGGCATTGCTACTGGATATCTTGAGATCTCCTTGCAACTCGCGGAGTGCTTCGTGGGCATTCAGGATCGCTTCCAGGCCGGCACTTTCCACAGATTCGGTTCCATCCAAATCGATCACCACGTTGAAACGATCCAGGTTGGTGAGGAACTTCTCGAATTCCAGGCTGGTATCGCCACCGAGTTCTTCCGGCGTATGAACGACAATCACTTCGCCAAAGATTTCGGTGGGGAGTTTCATGGTGCTTGGCGACTACGCGGCTAGAGCCACTGCGAAACGGCGTTACTGGCAACAGCAACTTCTTCGCCACCCAACAGCGATTCCGCGATTTGAAACAACTCGCGGGGGCTGAATGGCTTGCCGACGAGAGAACGAATACCATATTTCTCGCGGATTTCCTGTTCGG
The DNA here is from genome assembly GCA_964444865.1 of uncultured Pirellulaceae bacterium. Lineage (GTDB taxonomy): Bacteria > Planctomycetota > Planctomycetia > Pirellulales > Pirellulaceae > SXOA01. Next base: position 8,807 of record CAYUJE010000027.1, read on the forward strand.
AAAGTTCGAATCCCTTGCCGCTCAGCATGATGACCGGCAAGTGGCAGGTAGCCGGATTGTCCTTGATCCGCTCCGCCAATCCCAAACCGCTCAGGCGGGGCATCTGGCAGTCCGTCACGACAATATCCGGCATCTGCTCCTGGATCCGTTCCCAGCCTTCTTGTCCATCACTTGCCAGAGCCACCTCATAACCTGCGCGCTTGAATTTGAACTCCGCGGCGCGCAGGATGTGAATTTCGTCGTCACACAGCAAAATGCGTTTGCTCATAACCAGCCTCTACGATACAGCTTAGGACTTGATCTGCGAAACACTCGGGAGGATGAGGCGGAAAGTGCTTCCCTTACCGACTTCGCTCTCCACTTCGATTTTTCCGCCGTGAATGTCTTCCACGATATGCTTGACCAGCGGCAAACCCAGACCGGTGCCAGGGGCCATGTCTTTGTCTTTTTTGACGCGGTAGAACTTCTCGAAAACCTTCTGGCAGTCTTCCGGACTGAGCCCGACGCCAGTGTCCTGAACCTCAATAATGATTTCGTCCTCGTTCAACCTGCTGCGAAGAAATACCGTGCCGCCCACGGGAGTGTATTTAAGGGCGTTGGAGAGCAGGTTAATGGCCGCTTGCAACAGCGTATCGCGATCCGCCAGAACCCCCAGGTAGAGCGGGCTGAGCTCGTTCACCAACTTCATGTTCTTCTGTTCGGCAGCCGGGACCAGCACGTTAAAGGCCTCATGCAGCAGCGGATTCAACGACAGGGGAACTTTGTTGACTTGCACCACGCCGGCTTCGATCCTGGCCAGATTGAGCAAGTTCTCGATCAACCGCTGCAGGCGGTCTGCCTGACCGTTGATAATGCGGAAGAATTCATCCCTGGTATCTTCGTCCTCGGCATCGCCATCGGCGAGCAATTCAACATAGGCTTTGATGCTGGCCAGCGGCGTCTTCATCTCGTGGCTGACCGAGGAGACGAACTCGGCGTTCCGTTTTTGAATGGCCTTCAGTCCGGAAATGTCGGCCATCACCGCGACCGCGCCATGATTGGTCGCGCGTTCGCCGACAACTTCGGCCGGTCCCGCGAGGGCTCGGCAATTGATCCTGAACCAGGATTGCCCCCCCGTTTCGTCCAGCAGGGAAATTTCTCCCTGCTTATTGGTAGCCGCCTTGCGCCGGCGAGTTTCGTTCAGCAGGTTGATCAACTCCTGGCAGCGGCCCAGCGACTCCAACGCGGGATGTTCAGATTCTTCAATTTTGACTCCGAGCAGACTTTGCGCACTGCTGTTGGCGAGGATGATTTCTCCGTGCTGATCGACGGCCACCACCGGATCGCTGAGCCCGGCAAGAATCTCTTTGTACTGGTCTCTTTCCGCCGCCACCCGCCGAATGCGCACTTCCGCTCCGGTTCGGGCATGCTCCGCGGAGCCCAATCGATCAGCCAGATTCACGAAACACTCGCGGAGCCTGGCAAATCCGTCAGCCATGGCATGGCCCGGGGGGAATTCTGGAAGCGCGTTGGCAATCGATTCGGGCGTGGCAAGGGAAGGATCAATGCCGCGGAGGGTCTCCAGGCAGATACCACCCCCTTCGGCTCCCTTCAGGAGCTTGCCGTTGAGGAGCAGATGGCTCCCAACCCCAATGCCAATACCGGCCAGGAGCAACCCCAGTCGCACGATCATGGAAGTGGGCACGAACATCGGTTCGAGTACCCAGGCCAAGCCAATAGCACCCAGTCCGACAGCCAGGACGGCTGCGGCCAATGGGTTCTTGGTGGAGAATGGTGCAAGCATGATGTGGAGGTTCAACGCAACGAATCGGGCAGTGCCGAACGAACACGTTTGGCACACCGTTTTTTGGTCCAGGCAAAGCTAGGTCAAGGAAAGTGCGCCGCCAAATCCACGCGCTGAATATGCTGCCGGGAAATGGAATGGAAGCGGTCGGGGATTGGGGCGCAATATCGGTCAGTACCCTTCCAAGGGTCATAAGCGGCACGACCCGCTCCGACTGTGGCAACCGACCTGCCCTTGTCGCTTGCGCCGCAACGCCTTATGATGACCGGCGGACCCTCAAAATCGGTGGGTTCGGACGGCGTTTTTCCGTCATTTGGACGTTCTAACCAGGTTCGCAATTGTGTTGAATTTCTTGCTGGAAAGCATGTGGCTGCTGGCTGAAGAGCCGGCCAAAAAGGCTGCGGCAGACGATGCCGGGGGTTTCGGCTCTCTGTTTTCCCTTTCCAGCCCGCTCCTTCCCATGCTGATGATCGGGATCGTCTTCTATCTGATGATGATGCGTCCCGAGCAAAAGAAGCGGAAAGAAATGGAACAGCTGTTGGCGAACATCAAAAAGAACGACAAAATCATCCTCGGCAGCGGTATTTGCGGGACGGTGGTCAATGCGGAACCAAAATCGGTTTACGTCACAATCCGAGTGGATGAGAGCACGAATACCAAACTGCGAGTGCTGCGAAGCGCCATCATTCGCGTCGGCCAGCCGGATGAAGTCGAAGCCGACAGCAAGAACGCCGGCTAACTTCGGTCCTGAGGAGTTTCTGGGAGCCGGCAGCGTTGCCGGGCTTCGTTTTCCGAGTTGAATTGAGCGAGTATTCCCTAGTTTGCCATTTGAAAATTCAGAACCTGCCCTTTTCCAGCATCGGTCCGGGCCAAGGAAAGTCCTGCCATGACAAGTAGTGTTGCCTCCCTTCCGCTCCTGTTTGCAGAAAACCGTCTGCTCCCCCCGCATATCGGAGAGTACCTGGAATTGCCGGGCGCGATTCTGTTTGCCCTATTCTTGGGGACTGTTGTGAGCCTGCTGGGGGTCTTCGTCCTGATGATCTGGAAGCAGCTGAAACTGGATGGCGGACAGTACCTGCTGTGGTCCCTGGCTGGTGCGGTCTTGCTCAGCCCCGTGATTTACTTCGTCTTTCTCTCCCAAGACACGGGTTACTTCATTCTCGACTTTCTTCGGTTGAGCGAGGTTTCGAGGTCGGGGCTGGAGGCCCGCAAGGTTCCTGGCGTCGTCTATATCCCGATTGTGCTGTTTGTCGCATCCTTCGTGCTGGGGGTAATGATCGGCAAGTGGCTCCGACTCAAAGAAATGGGTTGGAAGTTCGGACTCATCATCGGCAGTTGCCTGGCGGCTGCTTCGATTATCGGTCTGGGCGAATTCAAGTTGGGCGTGGACCTCCAAGGCGGCGTGATCCTGGTGTACGAAGTCGACGTCGCGCAAACCAACAAACTGCTGCCGGCGGACCGTCAAAATGAGTGGGACATGGCCGCTGTCGCCAAAACGCTGCAGCGCCGGCTTAATCCAGATGGACTCAAGGAACTGGTCATCCGGGTCTCGGGACCCAAACAGGTGGAAATCGTCGTTCCCGAAGTGGACGAAGCCGAAATCTCGCGACTGAAGCGAGTCATCACCACCGGCGGCGTGCTGCAGTTTCTGATTGTGGCGGACGACCGCAGCCTCGATAAGAAGGTCATCGATCTTGCCCGTGAACAGGCCGCTTCCAAAACGAATGCCATTAAAGTTGATGATCGCGTTCGAGACAAAGATGGAAATGTGATCGGCTTGTGGAAAGGGGTTGCCCGCGAACGGGACAATGACGACCTGAGTCCCTTTCGCGATGAATACATTTTTAACGCGATAATTCGCGACCGAGCGACCGGGGATCTGATTGAACTCTCGGAATCGGAATTGGCAATTGCCCGCTCCAATCCGAAAGCCGGCCTCCCTGAGATCCTCGCCAAACGAGGCATCCGAACCATTGAGGTCTTGCTGCGTTATGATTCCAAACTGGATCTCAAGGGAGAAGATTTGGCGTCTGCCAGCGAAGGTCGCGACAAGGACCTGCGCCCTTGCATCCTCTTCGCCATGAAGGGGGACGGAATCTCCAAGATGAGCCAGCTGACGAGTACGTTCAAAGAGCGCAAGCTGGCCATCGTCTTCGATAACAATCTTCTGTCCGCACCCAACATTCAAAGCCAGATCTCGGATCAAGGGCAGATCACGGGAAATTTTGCCGTCGCGGATGTTCGCTTCATGGTGGAAATTCTCAAATCGGGTAGCATGCCCGTCGTTCTCAAGCATGACCCTATTAGCCAGAATCAAATTGGTTCACTACTGGGACTCGAGACCATTGTTAGCGGTGGACGGTCGATCGCGATTTCTCTCCTCGTCGTGCTGATTTTCACAGCCGTCTATTATCGCTTTGCCGGCCTCGTCGCCTGTTCGGCGCTCGTGCTCAATATTGTTCTGACCGTGGCTGTGATGGTGATGCTGCAAGCTCCGTTCACGCTGCCGGGACTCGCCGGCATTGTGCTCACGGTCGGTATGTCGGTGGACTCCAACGTGCTGATCTTCGAGCGAATACGCGAAGAACTGGCGAAGGGAGCGGCACTGCGCATGGCGCTGCGCAACGGTTTCGACCGGGCAATGACAACCATTATCGACTCCAACTTGACAACCCTGCTTACTGCCATCGTGCTGTACGCCATCGGCACCGATCAGGTCCGCGGCTTCGGCATCACGCTCACGCTGGGAATTTTGACCAGCATGTTCACCGCCATCTTCTGTGCCCGTACGATTTTCGAAGCCGGGGAACGGATGAAGGCTCTCAAGACATTAAACATGATGAAGTTCTTCACTCGCACGAATATTGACTGGTGCCAATGGTTCCCCGCCGCCACGATCGGATCGGTAATTCTCATCGCGGTAGGCCTGGTGGCGACTGTTTCTCGGGGCATGGGTCTGTTCGATATCGACCTGGCTGGAGGAACTAGTGTCACGCTGGTCCTGCGAGAAAAAATGTCGGATCGCGATGTCCGTAAGAAGCTGGAAGAGAACTTCGCATCGCTCAAGGATTCAGGCACTCAGGGCCGAGTCGATTACACGGTTTACGAAATTGCCTTTCAAGGGCGAGAGCCACAGACGGTCTACCAGGTTCTCAGCAATATCCCGAGCGTGGAAGTGCTGCAAAAGGCAGTTCAAGAAGCCTTTCGCAATCCTGACGGGAGCGAAGGTTTGCAAACCCACAAATTGGATGTTAGCGCGATCAAGGCGGTAAGTCGAGCCGGAAGTGCATCCGCCGCAGGCACAGAAACTTCGCCCGGCGGCCCAGGCCCGTTTGAAAGCACCGGGCCAGGTGCCAAGACTCAACCGGAGAAATCTACCGAAGAAAAGACCGAACTGAAGAAGGAAGCTGCTTCGGAAGAGAAACCCACGGAGGAAAAACCGGCTGTCGAGAAACCCGCGGAAGAAAAGCCCTGCGGCATTCAGGAGGAAGAGAAGGACGAAACCAAGAAGGCTGAAGAACCGGCTAAAGCCGCAGCGACAAAGGGGGAATCCGTCCCCCCCGAACCCTCCAAAGCGGCGGAAGCGGGTGAGACCAAAACTGACGAGACCAAGGCGGAACCCGCAGCCACGACCAAGGCTCCGCCGCCCGCCACACCTCCCGCTACAGAATCACCTTCCTCTGAATTCCCCGAATCGGCTCCTGCCGCGGGTGAATTCTTCGAAGCGACAGCCGACATCACTTTCCCCGGAAACAAGATTTCGGGAGGAGAACTCAAGGAACGGCTGGAATTGGCTGTGAAGAAAGCCCTGTCACAAAATTATCCTGTCACAGTTACACGCAAAGATGAAGTCACCGGCCGTAACTGGGACGGCAAAGATACGACCGCTCACGAGAACTGGACAGTAACGCTGCCACTTCCCGAAGCTCAGGCTAAAACCGTGCTGGCGGAGTTGGAGGCAACTTTGGAAAACACTCCCATTTGGCTGGCTTCCAACGCCATCCAGGGGCAGGTTACGGCAGACACCCAGCTCAAGGCAATGACAGCAATCTTTCTCAGCTTGCTGGGAATTGTCGCTTATGTCTGGTTCCGTTTCCAAAGCTTGAGCTGGGGTATTGCTGCCGTTGTGGCCCTGGTGCACGACTCACTGGTCATGCTCGGCTTCATCGCGATGAGCTATTGGATGGTAGGGGCGCTCGGCTTCCTGCAAGTCGAGGAATTCAAGATCAGCCTCACGATCGTTGCAGCATTCCTGACCCTGATTGGGTATTCCATTAACGATACGATCGTTATTTTCGACCGCATCCGCGAGATCCGCGGCAAAAGCCCGGAATTGACCCGGCACATGATCAACGAAAGCGTCAATCAAACCATGAGTCGCACCATCCTGACGACGGGAACCGTGCTGATGACTGTGGTCGTACTGTATTTCGCGGGAGGATCCGGAATCCATGCCTTTGCCTTCTCGATGATCATTGGTGCCCTCGCCGGGACCTACAGTACCGTGTTCATTGCCGCCCCGCTGCTGCTATGGCTGCACAAGAAACCGGGTCCGGCCGGTGGCAAGGTGGCCAAGTCAATCATCACGCCAAGGACCCCTACAGGGGCCAGGCAATAGGATTGGATTGTTTCTGAAGGTCACAAGGCCCCGCATGAAGAGCGGGGCCTTCTTTTTTGCCCCTTCGCTACAACCGCACAGTTTTCCTTTTGCTTATTCGCCCTCACGGTTCTTGGTCGATAAGCGAAGTGCGGCACTATTTCCAGGGAGGCGGTGCGTAACAGTTGCCGGCTGGAAAAGCGGAGCGCGCGACGTGTCAAGAAAGCGAGTCCTTCTGGGATTTTCGATCATCGCCGGCGGTGTATGCGCTTCGCTGCCGTTCTTGCGAGAAACTCCACTGACTCCCCCTCAGTCTCAGTCCGTCCCCGCGTCTGCGATTGAGCCGATTGTTCACGTTCCCCAGCCACCCACAGCTTCCGCGACTTCCGCTGCAGGAGTGCTAACCGCCGAACCGCCCGCTGCGGAAGTCCCCGCGGCACCCAGCCCCTACATTGACGACGGCTCTCAGCGGCTGGAGCGGCAGAAGCAGGCGGGCATTGCGGTGTCCGCTCCCCTGGAAGAGATCACTGCCACTCCCAAAGAGAAAGCGACGAACCTGCCTTTGCTTCCCGTCAGCTTTCAGGTCAGACAGCCTGACGAACTCCACGCCGAGCCCTGGCAGCCGGCCAAACTGGCACAAGGCCCCGCGGGTCCGCGACGGGAATATCGCATCCGCAGAACCGACACGCTTGAGGACTTGGCGCTTCGCTTTCTTGGCTCCAAGGATCGCGCCGACGAGCTCTTCGAGGCGAATCGCACCATCCTCAAGGATCGCCACGTCCTACCGCTGGGGGGAGTGATTCACATTCCCGCAGGCGGCATCGATTCTCCCCCAAGCGATTCGGAGACCGATCTGCAGCCGGTGGGCCAACCTGGCGATTAGCTCGTGAGCACGGCTCGTTTTTCGGCGATGAATTTGGCGTGGTGCGTCAGGTGGTTGGTGACGCGGCGAAGCAAGCTTTCAAAAGACATTTCTCCCGCCTCATTGTGAATCCCCAGCCGCTGAAAATCGGCGGCGGGCAAGGTGCGCAGGATTCGCGTCATCGACTGGCGGCAAGACTCAATGAGATTGAGTTCCTCCGCGAGGTCCCGCTGATGATAGGCGAATTTGGCGGCGAAGGTGTTTTCATCCCGGCCAAAAAACGTGGGCCGGTCCTGCACCAGAATCACTTTCAGCCGATCAAGATAGACCGGCTCAAAATCGGCCAGGTGGCAGACGACTTCCAGCGTGCTCCACTTGCCGGGAATGGGACGCTCGCGAACTTGCTCCGCGGAAAGGCCCGACACGAGGTTGCGCAGCTCCGCGGGACCAGCGGCGTATTCGTCGATGAGAGTGGAAATCGTCATGGAAAAAGTCCTCGGTTGATCCTCAAGATCGTTCATTCGTGATTCGTTTGCACTTAAAATCCCATTTCTGTCCGTCTTTGTCCATCAAGCTGCCAGTCCACTCCCCAACACTTTGCATGAATAGTTCACCCTTTCCAAATAGTTCACGCCTTCCACCGGTTCTCTGATTGTTCCTCTCCGCATCTATACCTCGCAATTCTCCAAAGTCAGCATGGACCGATGTGCCATGCCTACCAATGCTTCCTATGACTTTCTCGAACTCAGGACTCCACGGCTTTTCCTTTAGAAAACATGTTCGTCGATTTCCCTCGTCGTCTGAAATGCGAAAGTGACCAGAGATAATTTCCGTCGTTCCTGCACTCTTCGAGCTGATTTCAAATCTCCAGACGCCGCTGCGGGGAAGTGCTGGGACGACCACATCCGGCAACTCAGGATTAGATTCGGACTCCGAATTTGTTCCCGTTATTTTCGCATTTTGAGTGGACATGTTATTGGCCACAAGAAACAGCACTGTAGCTGCCATCAAACTCGCCATCACTGCCACTGCCACCCAAATGTCCCGAAGCAGCGACCGACTCTTCGTTTGCCGACCGACCTCGCGGGTTACTACAGTTCCGTTTAAATCCAACAATTTCCCGACAGAGTCCGCCAGCAGCTCCAGTTGCCGCTGTCGGGGGGACTTGAATCCGTCCAGCCAATGTGTGTTGCTGAGAGCATACTCCAAAGATCCGGACGGTTTGACGTCTTCAATTCGAAATGGCAGGACTATCAACCCCTTCCCAATTCCCCGCTCAATCTCGCGACGAACCTGCGGAGATGCGTTGGCTTCAGACGAGAAGATAAGCACCATGACCCGGCACGCATCAATCCCAGAGATGATGGCGGCACCCCACTCGCTCCCGGGTAGGATGTCGCGCGGGGCGACCCAGCAAGAAAACTGCCTCGCCTCAATTGCGGCGCAAGCCTCGTCAGCCCATTGTTTGTCAATCGCCGAGTAGCTGATAAAGACATCTCGTTTTGGCGGCGACTGTGAGTTCATGTTTCATTCACATGCGGAGCATTAGGCGGCAGAAATAGGACTACGCTTTCTTGGGCAGTTCAATACCCATATCCTTGAGCAACATCTGCATATCATCCCAAACCAGCTTTTTGGCATCGGGCGATCGAAGCAGGTAAGACGGATGATAGGTGGCAATCACTTTGCTGCCGCGGTAGGTGAAAAACTTGCTGCGCAAGCGGCCAATCGATTCGCCGGATTCCAGCAACGACTGGGCCGCGTGCGTTCCCAGGCACACAATGTACTCCGGCTGAAGAATCTCGAGCTGCCGCTCCCAGAAGGGGCGGCAGTTGGCGAGCTCTGCCGGTTCCGGCGGCCGGTTGTCCGGTGGGCGGCACTTGAGCGTGTTCAGGATGTAAACATCTTCGCGTTTCCAGGTGCAAGCCTCGATGATCTTGTTCAGGAGTTGCCCCGCCCGGCCGACGAAGGGCTCTCCTTTTTTATCTTCGTCGGCTCCCGGAGCTTCGCCAAAGAGCACCACGCGCGGCGTGACATTGCCGACGCCGAACACCGTTTGTGTGCGATAAGCCGCCAGTTCACGGCAGAGCTTGCAACCCTTCACCTCGCCGCTATTCAGCATTTCGAGAGCCGCTGTTCGGGCCTCTTTCCCATCCACGCGGGGTGGATAGGCCTGATGAATGAGCGCATCCGGCGCAGGACCAACGGCAGCAGCTTTCGCACGAGGCATTTCGGGTTCTTTCCGGATGGGGGGGGGCGCTATGTGGGGTAGGCTTCCAGCCTGCCCAGAGCTCTTCTGGATGGGACTGGGAGCCCTCGGCTTTTCAACCTCTTCGGGCGGCGGCAGCTTCCCCAACTGCTGCACCCCCGCGCGCGACAAACTCTCCAGCCGCTGCGTGAGGATGCGGCGAGCGCGGGCCAGGGATGCGTCGTCGGTGGGCATAGCACCGTTATAGGAAGAGGGAGAGACGGGGAGAAGGAGAGATGGAGAGTAATGGGAAAATCGCCAAATATGAGAACGATTTCCTTCTCCCTTTCTCCCCCACTCTCCTTCTCCCCCGCCCCCCAGTGACTATGATAAGAGTGGGGAATTTCCCACATTTAGCCGCTCCGAAAGCTTCGCCTTCCCATGCCCGTTCCGCAGGTTGTCATCGTCGGTCGTCCTAACGTCGGAAAATCCAGCATTCTCAACTGGATGGCCGGGCGGAGGATCTCCATTGTCGATGACAAAGCGGGGGTCACCCGCGACCGGGTGACGTACCTCATGGAGGAGCGGGACCGCTTCTTCGAACTGGTCGATACCGGCGGCATCGGAATTGTCGACGACGACAACCTGGGCAAGCAGGTGGAAGAGCAAATCGAGTCCGCCATTGAATCGGCGGACGTGATTCTGTTTGTCGTCGATACCCGCGACGGGCTCATGGCCTTGGATGAGCAGGTCGCCAAGCGGCTGCGGTATGTCGACAAGCCGATCATCTGCGTGGCCAACAAGGCGGACGCGGATACGCTCGACTCGCAAGCGGACGAATTCTATAAGCTTGGCCGCGGCAAGCTCGTCAAAGTCAGCACGCAGCAGAACCGCAACAAGCACATCCTGCTCAACATGATTCTGGAACGGCTGCCGGAAGTGTCGGCGGCGGAAGCGGAGGCCGCGGAAGACCCCGTGATGAAAATCGCGATTGTCGGCCGCCGCAATACGGGCAAGAGCACCTTCATCAACACGCTGACCCAAGCCGAGCGGATGATCGTGAGCGAAATCGCCGGCACCACGCGGGACAGCGTGGACGTGCGGTTCGAACTCGACGGCCAGACCTTCATGGCGATCGACACGCCTGGCGTCCGAAGAAACAAAAGCGTCAAAACCGACATTGATTTTTACAGCCTCCACCGGGCCCAGCGAAGCATCCGCCGGGCCGACGTCGTGCTCCTCTTCTTCGACTGCACGCAGCGGCTCAGCAAGGTGGATAAGCAGCTTTGCCAGTACATCGGCGATAACTTCCGGCCTTGCATCTTCGTGGTCAACAAGTGGGACCTGCTTTACGGCCAGATGCCGACGGAGCGGTGGGTCACTTACCTGCGAGACAATTTCCCCACGATGTGGCACGTACCGATCGCGTTCATCACGGGCGAGACGGGCAAAAATGTCAAAGCCCTGCTGAATCACGCCCAGATGCTCTTCAAGCAGTCGCAGGACCGGGTCTCCACCTCGGAGCTCAACCGCCTGGTCCGGGCCGCGATGAAAAAGACCCCGCCCCCGATTCATGGCTCGTTCCGGCCCAAGGTCTATTACGCCACCCAGGTCGGCACCCAGCCCCCCACGCTGGTCCTGATGTGCAACGAGCCCAAAGCCTTCCAGCCAACCTACCGCCGCTATCTGCTGAGCGTCTTCCGGGACTACCTCAAATTCGGCGAAGTCCCGATCAAGCTCTACCTGAAAAAACGGGGCACCAGCGACCGCCGCGACGAAGTCGAACCCGAAGTCACCGACGAAGTCGTCGCCAGCCACGCAGAGCTCATGGCCGTCCCCGATCAGGAGGACGACGATATGGACAACGTCATCTCCGATTCCGGCGATGTCCTGGCGATGGATGGGGGGAGCAGCGATAGTGTGCTGGAGGAGGGGGAGCAGTAGGGCTTCTCGTGAAAGGTGACATCCTCTAATAGTCATTCGCCGAATAGCATCACATAGAAGGACCGAAACCGTTTGCCTCCCGCAATTTTTGTGCACTGTTCGCGAACTCGCCGAACTCCCTTGAGGTCATTGTAAACGTCCTCGTCGACCATCGCTTTGCAAAAGTGTTCTTGGGCGACGGCCAAAGCTTCTAAAAACCGCTCGGAGTTTATTGCGGCGAGACAACACACCTGGCCGGGCCGCTCATCGTCAAGAGTCAGAACTTCACCCGTTTCGACTTCCAGGACGAGCTTATCGACTTCAAATAGGCCGAGCTCGATATACTTGCCCCGACGAATGGGCGTTCCCTGAAACACAACCATTCCAATCGTGACTTTGCCCATGTGCCACCTGCGGAACAACTCAAGCAACTCATCTTTTCCCCTTTCTTTGGATCGCGGTATCTTTCTGGGACGGCAATAGGACAGTTTTCTTATCCTTTCCGCCCCTTTCGTCGTAAGACCAAGCTTCTTCACTGCGGAAAGTGATGGTTCGGCAGCTCGCAACGCGTTTACGAATTCGTGAGCTTTCATCGTTTCAGTTCCAGCGAGTACACAATTATTGAAGTCATGATTGCTGTCAATCAGAACGGTTCGCTTTCTTCGACGCCGGATACTTCTTGACCAAGCTTGATCAGCCGCACCTCAACTGCGCCAATGCCGCGTCCAAGTGATTGGGCAATCTTCGGGATTGGCACTCCCGCGTCCAACGCCTTTAGCAGTTCAGCGTCGTCCTTGCTTGACCATGTTTTTCCTTCATTCGGTCGCGCCCTCTTCCATTGTGGATAGTTCTCCGTACTCTCCTTGATGCTGAAGTTTGTCCAGTCGTGACCAGATTGCCCCCTCCTGCCGCTCAAAGAACTTGGCGAGGTCCTTGACTGAACAATCGGCTTCAAAGCGAGCCAAAAGGATCTGGTCTTCCTCTTCGGTCCAAGGGCTGTACGCCCGAGGATAAATCTCGCGAATATGGTCGATATTACTTTTGGGCTTCTCGTTTGGAACGGCTCGGGCAGCCTGACTTTCGTGGCCCCGCTCAAAGCCTTTTGCACTTGCCTTTTGCGGCACACCTAGGAAACATCCGGCAGCCTGTAGGGCTGCCAGGAATGGCTGCAGGTGTTCCTCGAACACCATCACACGGTCATGTTCCCACTTTCCGTGGACTTCGCGTGATTCGCTGATCACCAAATACTTCGCGCCTTCGGCCGACTGCTTCACATCGAAGAAATAGGTTCTGCTGCCGGCTGATACCCTCCTGGTGAATAGCTCCTTTCGAGATTCCGTGGACATGGGAAACTCTCCATTGAAAGGTCATGAAGGAACGTATTATACGGAATCCCGATTTCCGAAACTATCCTGCCCCCGACTTCACCGAACGGCACAAGAGTGGTGGGGTCGGAGGCAGGCGAGGTTTTGCAGATCGATGTAGTACAGGAAGCCGCGAATGGAAGAGGCCGAAAGTATGGTATACTTAATGAGTAATGACTCGTTGGTAAACCGTGACGAGCGGAACGCCGTGACCATACTCACCATCAATCTCGACGATGAACTTGCCCGCCACGTGGAAGAATCCGCGCGGCGCGAGCATAAGTCGATATCCGAGTGGGTCGGAGAAAAGGTGAAGCCCGGGGCGGATCGCGCAGCGGCATTGGCAGCACTCGAAGCGCAATGCCTGGCTAATGGTTATCCGACGAATTGGCTGGCTCTCTACGGGTCTCTTGCCGGTGATGAGAGTTTTATCGCCCCTCCGCGCACCGGATGCCGGCCGGTGAGCAGCTTAGATTAGGTGTCAAGTGACTTGGTTTCTGGACACCAACATCATTGTTTTTTGTCTGCGTGGCAAATCGCCTTTGGCAATGAGCCGGCTGAGCGCTGTCTCGGCTGCCGACGTCCGGATACCCCATCAGGTGCATGCCGAGTTGCTCGTTGGGGCGGCAAAGAGCGTTAACGCTTCGCAAGCAAAAACGCGTCTCCTGGCCTATCTAGCACCGTTCGCCATCGTCTGGCCCGATTCTGCAGTCGAAGACAGGTATGTCGCGATTCGCACCCAGCTCGAAGCTTTGGGAACCCCGATCAGCGAAGCTGATTTGTGGATTGCTGCGACCGCGCAAGCAAATGGCGGCACGTTGGTTACAAATAATACCGCCGAGTTTTCGAGGGTTCCAAATCTCGCCATCGAGGATTGGACTCGGCCGTAAAGATTTATCCCCCCAGCTTCATCCCAAACGTCTCCGCCACCGCCTGGTTGGTCACGCTGCCGGCGCGGATGTTGACGGCGGAGGCGAGCGGAGGGAGTGCCTGGCAGGCTTGGTCGATGCCGCGGTTGGCGAGTTGCATAACCCAGGGGAGGGTGACGTTGCAGAGGGCGAAGGTGCTGGTGCGGCCGACTGCCCCGGGCATGTTGGTGACGCAGTAGTGCAGCACGTCTTCTTCCAGATAGATGGGGCTGCTGTGCGTGGTGGGGCGGCTGGTTTCGAGACAGCCACCCTGATCGATGGCGACGTCGATGATGACGCTGCCGGGCTTCATCAGTTTCAAATCCTTGCGGGACACTAAATGGGGAGCCCTCGCACCGGGAATGAGGACCGCCCCGATGACGAGGTCCGCCAGCCTGAGTTGTTGGCGAATGGTGTGGCGGTCGCTGAACAAGACGTTGACGTTGGGGGGCATGATGTCGTCGAGATACCGGAGTCGGTCCATGTTGACGTCCAGGATGGCAATGTCCGCCTGAAAGCCGGCCGCGATCTTGGCCGCGTTCGCTCCGACCACGCCGCCGCCCAGAATGGTGATATGAGCCGGGGCCACGCCGGGAACGCCAGCCAGCAAAATGCCCCGCCCTTGCTGCGGACGCTCCAGATATTTGGCCCCTTCCTGAATGCTCATCCGCCCCGCCACCTCGCTCATCGGCGTGAGCAGCGGCAGCCGTCCCTGGGCGTCTTTGAGTGTTTCATAGGCAATGCAAGTCGCGCCGGATTTCAGCATCGCATCGGTCAACTCGCGGCTGGCGGCGAAATGGAAGTAGGTGAAGAGGGCCTGACCCTTTCGAACCAAAGAATACTCCTGTGGCAGCGGTTCTTTGACTTTAACAATCAACTCTGCTCGGGCGTAAATCTCCGCTTCCGTGGCAATGATGTGCGCCCCGTGTTCGGAATATTCTTGATCGGAGATTCCGGAACCGAGCCCTGCGCCGGCTTCGATCAATACGGTGTGCCCCGCAGATGTCAATTCCTCCACGCCCACGGGCAACATCGCCACACGGTATTCGTCGCGTTTTACTTCCTTGGGTACGCCGATGAGCATCAATTATTCCTTAGGACAAAGAACCACAAAATCATTCCCGTAATCAAAAGCGGCGGCGTTAAGACACAAGCCAGCAGCATCCACTCCCGCCAGTGCAGAGGCATTTTACGAGTCGGCAAGCCAAGTTCCCAGAGCGCGGGGCGGAGTGCTTCCCGAATTCCCGGTGCGGGAGAGCCAATCAGCAGCCGGCGAAACATGGCAAAAATCGAGGGGCCGCGGACGCCATAGAGTCGAGGTTCCCATTTGGGACCGAAACCGAGAAACATGGCATTACCGCAATTAGGAGGCAATTGGACCTTCAGAATGGCTGGGCCGTGGACCACCAGCATCTGGTACATCCGATAACGATCTTCGGGGGGCAGAAAGATGAGAATCTGCCGCGGGTCACACTTTTCGGCCACATGTTTTAGCTCCCACCAAAAACCCTTCGTGGGACCAAGGCGAAGAATCACAAATTTGGATGCGGCGGTGAGTTGCTGCACAACCCCCTGCCACATGTCATGGGAGACATACAGGCGGGCCGCGCCGATCGGGGGAATTAAGTCGTTCGGCTTGCCGATAGCGATCAGCGGGCCGATATCGGCGAGGGCCTTGGTGAGCGATTGCTCATGAGTCTCATAGCGCCCGGCGAAGAGCATCATGTAGAACAGGTCCAGCCAGCGGTCGACGAGACTGGCATCCGACCCGAACGAGCGGAGATAGAGAATGGGGGAGCGCTTGTCATTCCGCAACACCGTGACCGCATTGCGCCGGATCAGCCGGCGGCCGACAATCATCAGGACGGGGCCGGCAAAGCCCGTCAACATTCCAAGGAGGATGAAACCAAGGTCGTTGGAATGGCTGGCGACCACACACAGTAGCATCCCAGCGAACCCAACGAGCAAGATCAGCGTCCCGAAAACTCCCGCCACAATTCCCTTGAGCAGCGAAGTCCTCACCAAGTAGGGTTCGTATTGCTTCAGGTACTCTGGCGTTCCCCGAATGTAATAGCGTCCGCGGATAAGAGTGATGATTCCCCACAGCACGACTACCGCCAAAATGCCGCCACCGCACCAGAAGAGAAACTGGCCCTCGTCAGCGGCGAGAAGGATGGGCGCGTCCACGGCACAACTCGGATTGGAATTGGCAATGCGAAACCAGCTGCCATTCTTATCCGCAATTCAACCGATTGCCATCCACGCCGCGGGAAACAGTCTGCTTTACTTCGTCCCAACGTACAGCGTGGCGATGCCGAACGTGAGCGGAAAGAACTGCACTCCGGAAAGCCCCGCCGCGCGCATTCGCTCCGCCAGGGCTTCGCCGCACGGAAATTGGCCCACGCTGTCCGGCAGGTAGCTATAGGCCTGTGACTTGTTCCTGGCCAGCATTTGGCCAATCCGTGGCAGCACATGGCGAAAATACCAGCCGTAGATGGCTTTGAAGGGCTGCCAGGTTGGCTGGGAGAATTCGAGGATGGCGACTTTACCCCCCGGTTTGCAAACGCGGGTCATTTCGGAGAGGCCGCGATCGGTGTCGGCGACGTTTCGGAGCCCAAAAGCGACCGAGACGACCTGAAAGCGGTTGTCCTCAAAGGGCAAATCCTGAGCGTCGGCTTCCTGAAAGGTAAGTACATCTCCTATCCCCCGCTGTTTCTTCTTCTTCTCACCGATTGCCAGCATTTCAGGGCAGAAGTCGGTGGCGAAAACAGGGGTCTGCCCGCGGGTATAGCGATGAAAGGCCAGCGCCAGATCCCCCGTTCCGGTGCAGATGTCGAGAATTGGGTCGCTGCCGGTCGGTCGCAGCTTGCGGACGGTCAGCCATCGCCAGTAACGGTCCACATTCATCGAGAGCAGGTGATTCATCCGGTCGTAGCTCGGCGCAATCTCGCCGAACATCCGTCGCACCCGCTCCCCCGATTTGTCAACCGACGCCGTGGACATCAAATTGCCATTACTCGTTAAAAGACAAGGACTTAGGAAAACTGTCGCGGCGATGCGTTCGATGTGGAGTCGAGAGAATTCGTCCGCGACAGTCAAAAAAATACTCGGATTGTCACCCTGAACATGGATTGCTAATTACGTGTCTAGGTTTGGCGACCATCTGAACCTAGCCGAGCTTGGAAGATTTGGTAAGACACCCCTTTTTTGAGCAGACTTCTCAAGGCTCGCCACCGCCGAATCCGACTGTAAGGAATTTGTGCCTTATTTCGAATGGATTCCTACCGCAATTAACCGCAGGCGTTAGAATACAATAACCGCCTGCTGAAGTTTAGCCACCATGTCCGTTGCCTCGCCTTCCCAGCCAGCCCAGCTGCGCCGGGACGCACCTTCCCCCATCAAGCCGCACTTTCCTGCGTCCGAAGCTTCATCCACCACGGAATTACCCGCGGAGACCCTGATCGCGGTCTCGACGTCGGTCGTCCCCGCTACGGCCAATATCTCGGCGCACACGCTGGAAGTTCCGTCCCCCGTCTTGCCAGCGGCGGCTCCGCAAATTGGGTCCAAACCCGTTCCTCGCGTATCGCCTCGTAATGACCTGGCCTATAGCACGGGCGATGCTGCCGGCTACAGCCTGATGGTCGGTCTGGGAGAGACCTACTTTTCGGCTTTTGCTCTCGCCATTGGAACCGGACAGACCTTTGCTGGCCTATTGGCCACGCTGCCGCAGCTTGCCGGGGCCATGTTGCAGCTGGCGGCTCCGTGGGGAGTGAAAAAGCTCGGTTCACAGCGACGCTGGATGGTTACTTTCGTCAGCCTGCAAGCAGTGAGCATGCTGCTCCTTCCCTTTGCCTCCTACTTCACGGGTGGAGTCGCGGGGCTGCTCGTTTTTCTAGCCGTCACGTTGTATTGGGGTGCCGGCCTGGCAACGGGACCAGTTTGGAACACATGGATTGAAGAAATCGTTCCCCGGCAAATGCGCACGAATTACTTTGCGTGCCGCGCTCGGATCGGGCAATTCTGCACACTGCTTGGATTTGTCGCCGGCGGAGTCGCGTTGCAACTCGGCAAGGCTAATGCCTGGGTACTCACTGCCTTCTGTGGAATCTTCCTGATTGCCGCGGCCTGCCGGTTTGGTTCCGCCTGGTGCCTAAGTCGCCAACGGGATTCCCGCAAAGGAAGTTTTCAAGAGCGGCGAGTCCGCATCGGTCACTTCTTTCAAAAGAAACATGCCAAGACGGCTGGCGAAGTCGGCGGGCGGCTGGTGCTGTATCTTCTGGCTGTGCAGATGGTCGTGCAGATTTCCGGCCCGTATTTCACTCCTTACATGCTCAAGGACTTGCTGGGCAAGGATCCGCTCGCGTATTTCAACTACGTAGTGCTGATTGGAATTTGCTTTCTGGGCAAGGTGTTGGCAATGCCCGCCTGGGGGCGTTATGCCGCCAAGGTGGGACCCAAACGACTGCTTCTCGCGGGCGGCATTGCCATTGTTCCCATCAGCGGGCTTTGGATTTTCAGCGGGTACTTCAGCGGATGGCAAATGCGGCTGCCGATCTATGCCGGGTACGCACAATTCGACTGGATCATCACCGGTGAATTACTCTATCTCTGGTGCGTTCAACTGCTCTCGGGAGTTTGCTGGGCCGCTTACGAGCTCGCCATGGCCCTGATGTTCTTTGAGGCGATCCCCCGCCAAAGCCGCACCAGCGTGCTGGCAATCTACAACTTTGGCAATGCCCTGACCCTCGTCGTCGGCAGCCTGATAGGGGCCGCCATCATGACGATCATGCATGAATCGCACGAAGCTTACCTGACGCTATTCGGCCTCTCTTCCGTGTTGCGACTGGCAACGCTGGGACTGCTGCTAATTCCCGGCAAGAAAACAAGCCCAGATTTGTCCTCGACTGGCAAGTGACAGCCATGAATGTTGACCACATACTTGGCACCTTCAACGAGCATAAGGTTAATTACGTCCTCATCGGAGGCATGAATTTTTTGCTTCGCCACGCGCCGATACTAACCTTCGATGTGGATCTTTGGATTGAAGATACCGCCGATAATCGTGCCCGATGTGAACTTGCCTTGGCGCACCTGGATGCCGAATGGGGCGAGAAACTGTCCGATTGGAAACCCACTCGCGAATTCAATTCGGGATGGCTGGAGAGGCAGTCGGTGTTTTGTCTCAACTCGCCGCACGGTGCCATCGATATTTTTCGCTCCGTAACGGGCCTTGAGAACTGGCACGTTTCGGCCGCTCGCTGCCTTGCCGAGAAAACCCAGAAGGGAACGCCCTATCTCGGCCTGTCGGACGCGGACATGGTCGCCTGCCAACTCGCATTAGAGCCGGCACAGCGTAAAATGGAGCGTGTCAAGATCCTCACACAGCAAACCCCGCCTTCTCCATGAATGAAAACCTCACAGAACTTCTGGCTGCCGAGGAGGCCAAGCGGAATGCCGCTTGGTCCCCTGCCGAGCGGTGGCGAGTCATTCAGGAAACCATTACGTGGGCCGAGATGCAGCAGACTGTGCGAAGAAACACCAAGGAAACGGCTCTGCGATTGCAGGCCGAAAAGCTGCAGCAATTCGCCAGGCACTCCAAGTGAAGCAGTGCCTTACCAATACAGCCCGTCACTCTTTTTGGCAGCCGCCTTTTCGCGAACCGCTTTAAGTTGAGGGTCGGGGGAGGTTTTGTCGGCGACGGCCCATGAGTTGATTTCGACGCCGCCCGAGGCGGTGATGATGAAATCCCGGCCCCGCTTGAGGGCACTGCACTGCGTGGCAACTGTTTTCGGCGCCCCGAAATCGACAAGGCCAAGTTTGCTCGCGGGGTCCATCAGCGTCGGCAACTCCAAATTGGCTTTGGCGAGCAGATTTTCCTTGCGAATGACGGC
This sequence comes from uncultured Pirellulaceae bacterium, assembly GCA_964444865.1. Lineage (GTDB taxonomy): Bacteria > Planctomycetota > Planctomycetia > Pirellulales > Pirellulaceae > SXOA01. The sequence goes on from CAYUJE010000027.1 coordinate 28,323, forward strand.
AGCCAGCACGCACAAGTCCATCAAGTTGCGGAGGTCTCCAAAGACCGGCTCCTTGACCATGAGTTGGTCGTATTTGGCGGTCATCGAGTCTGCCCAACGCTGAGCGGGGCCGCTGGCCTTGCCGGTTCCTTTGACCTTCCCATCGTTCACGATCTCATCCTCGGTCAGTACTTTCACCCCCTTGCCGCGCAGCTCCCAGGCAAGGCCATCTTCGCTCTTGGCAAGCGGCTCATAGTCGCAGGCCATCCACCAGCGGGGCATCATGTTTTTAGGCGGGCTCTTGAGAATCTCCAGATAGCTCACCAAACCCTTGACCGGTGAAGGATCCAGGTTCATCGCGATCCGCTTCATCTTGTAATCGCTGGCCACAAGTGTGCGGGCGAAACGACTGGTTTCAGGAACGCCTTGCAGCGTAATTTTCTGCGGACCCAGGGTCTGTTCAATCTCTCCGAGCAATTCCTGGGAAAAAGCCAGCCTTCCCGACAACAATGCATCCAGCCGGCGACGCCCTTCCTCGGTGGGGTCGATCGAAACGCTGATCCCTCCCTGTCTCGCGTTTTCCGCCGTGCGAAGGGCCAGCATCAAATCTTCCAAGCGGAGAACCGGGCGCTCTGAGGTTACGCCAACAACATTGCCCGTTTCGTTCACCTTCCACGCTTCTCCTGGACCGGCCAGAACGATGTCATTCGTGTCGGGGTAAACAAACAGAAACTGGGCTCGCTGAATTCCTGCGAGGTAGCGGATATCCTCCGGCAATTCCTCCGGATTTTTCACCCCCACTTTCGCCAAAGCCCCTTCGATGGCTGCAAGCGAAATCATCCGCATCTGCACGGGCTTCTGCAATTCTTCCGGAATGGGCTTTTGCCCTTTGAGATACCATTGCCGTAGTTCTTCTCGCGCGGTGGCCACAGGTTGGCCCAGCACTCCGTCGGCATTGACGGATACGCCCCCCACGGCTTGCTGAAAGAAGCCGTTACCATTGCCGTTGAACTGCGCAAGGCCAGTACCAGAAGTACTAAAATACAAAAGGGCAGCAGCGGCCCAAAATCCCCGGCAGGGAACGCCAAATCTGGCACTCAAGCGACCCATGACACTGCAACGCTCCAAGCTGAATTTGCTGATTTACAACATCCGGCTTTCCTGGCATACAAACGGACTCCTCTCCCCTCAAAACTACTCAAAACTTGCCCGATTTCAAGTCGCCAATAAGGGAATATAATCAAAGGCAAACCATTTTCTTGGAAATCTCGGGGGCCACCCGAATAGGTAACTCTTCGAGGGCTGTTCGAACCTCACTTCTGTTGAGCCTTGTACAGATACGGATTCATCGTGGGATCGTTATACATCTTGAGTTGGCGGTAAGTCTTGTGCCGCTTGCGGCCGGCGAATAGGTCATCCACTAACTCTTGGGCCGAGCGGCTCAGGTCGTCAAACTGAGCCAGAGCAATCGCGAGCTTGGTCGTTACGTTTTGCCGATGTTCCGCCGTGGCGTCGGGCCGGTCCCGCTGCTCTTCCAGGTGATAGATGCGCAACGTAAGAATCGACAGCCGATCAATGGCGCTGCCAGCGGTCTCGGTGTTCTGCCGAGCATTCTGCTGGGGAGTAATGCCCTGGCGACCAAGCTCCTCGGTAATCCAGTCGTCAATCCTTTCGATGTAGTCGTTCCGCTTCTGGTTGTAGCCGTCGATGGCTCGCTTCACCTCTGCAATTCGCTCCGTCGACACATCACGGCTGCGGGCAATATCTTCCTCGTGCCACAGCAGGAAGTTGAAGCTGAACTGCTGGCAGATGAGCCCGAGCAGCCCTTCGTGCGGATTGTCCACTGGCTGGGAGTGCCAGTGAACACATAATTGGCGATGAAGCTGGCAGATGCTCGCGATGGATTCCATGAAAATATCCTGGGGAAGGTTGGCTGCTCTATGGCCGCGATTTTAGGCATTCGGGCCCGTTTTCGGAACATTGCTTTCGACGATTTGGTTTGCTGTAGGCGGCAACGACGAGGGGCGCTTACAATAGTGATATGAAGGTAACCCTCATGAAAACGGACCACAGCCAGCCCTCCAGCCTCAATCCGCCACGCACTTCCCGCGGGTATTTCTATGGAGCGATTGCCGTCGCGGCGCTCCTGGCGATCACGGGAATAATCCTCCTCAACAACCCTTCCGCTTCGTCTCAGCGGCCACCGCCGGGCAATTTGACTCTTCAAAACATACCGTTTGACGGCGAACGAGCTTTTGAGCACCTCAAGACAATTTGTGCTCTCGGTCCGCGGGTCTCCGCCACGCAGCCGATGCTCGAGCAACAAAAGTACTTAGACGCCCACTTCACAAAGTGCGGAGGCAAGGTCTCCTACCAATTCTTTGACGTG
>CAYUJE010000028.1:0-5690 GCA_964444865.1 uncultured Pirellulaceae bacterium
TCTAGCGGTCTAGGACACCGCCCTTTCACGGCGGTAACACGGGTTCGAGTCCCGTTGGGGTCACTTGGTTTGAATTGAATATCGAGAAGGTACGCCCGCCCCGAGCATACGGGGCTTTTTGCTTTCTTGCCCTTTTGCGGTGAAAGATTCTGCCTCTACCCGCCTAACTCGCCATTCGTTAAGGTGCAGGCTTCCACTTTTTCTTGGGATGGGGCTGCCATGCTGCTTACCGAATTGCTTGAAACTGATTCTGGCGTTTATGAGATTCAGACCAGTGCCCCCGGTCCGCAGGGGGAGTTGCCCCTGACGGATGAGATCCTGAAGACCTGGTCCAGCGGCGATTTGTTCGGTCTGACCCAGGCGGCCGGGATGGGCTGGAAGCCGGAGGATTTGCTGGGGGAGCAATTTCTGATGGTGAGTACGCAGGGAGGAGTGCGGGCACCCGATGGAACGCCCATCGCCTTGGGTTACCACACCGGTCACTGGGAAGTGGGGCTCTTAGTCCAGGCTGCAGCCAAGGAAATCAAAGCGGGTGGTGGAGTTCCTTTTGCGGCTTTTGTGAGTGATCCTTGCGATGGGCGGACGCAGGGGACGACCGGCATGTTCGATAGCCTGCCTTATCGCAACGATGCTGCCATCGTGATGCGACGGCTGATTCGTTCGCTGCCGCAGCGATCGGGGGTGGTGGGAATCGCCACGTGCGACAAGGGACTTCCCGCGATGATGCTCGCCCTGGCGGGTTGTTCCAATCTGCCGTCAGTCATCGTTCCTGGCGGCGTCACTTTGCCGCCGAAGGAGGGTGAGGATGCTGGCAAGGTGCAATCGATTGGGGCTCGGTATGCTCATGGCGAAATCACGCTGCATGACGCTGCCGTCGCGGGCTGTGCGGCTTGTGCTTCACCCGGTGGTGGCTGTCAGTTTCTGGGGACGGCGGCGACTGCCCAAGTCGTCGCCGAAGCATTTGGCATGGCGCTGCCCCATTCCGCACTCGCGCCCAGTGGCCAGCCGATTTGGCTCGACATCGCCACACGAAGCGCCAAAGCCGTCCGTGAATTATCGAACCGGGGACTGAAGCTCAAGGACATTCTCACTTCCGCTTCCATTCGCAATGCCATGGTCGTGCACGCGGCGTGTGGCGGATCGACGAATCTGCTGCTGCACATTCCGGCCATTGCCTTTGCCGCCGGTTTGCCACGGCCCACTGTCGCCGATTGGACCGAGGTCAATCGGCAGGTCCCCCGATTCGTCAGCGTGCTGCCGAATGGCCCGACCAATCATCCCACGGTACGGCTGTTTTTGGCTGGCGGCGTGCCGGAAGTGATGCTGCATTTGCGCGAACTGGGCATGCTCGACTTGTCCGTTCTCACCATCACAGGCCAGTCGCTCGGCAAAGTTCTGGAGTGGTGGGAAAAATCGGAGCGACGGCAGCGGGTGAAGGCGATTTTGAAAGAGCGCGACGGAGTTGACGCCGACGAGGTCATCATCCCGCCGAAAGTGGCTCGGCAGCGCGGTTTGACCAGCACGGTTTGCTTTCCGATGGGAAATTTGTGCCCGGAAGGCTCGGTCATCAAGGCGACCAGCATCGATCCTTCCGTCGTCGATGCCGACGGCGTCTATCGCAAACTCGGCCCGGCTCGTGTCTTCACTAGCGAACGAGCCGCCATTGCAGCCATCAAAAGCCACGGACCCGATGCCGTCAAACCAGGAGATATCCTTGTGCTCATCGGCCGTGGACCGATGGGTTCTGGAATGGAAGAGACCTATCAGCTCACGTCGGCACTGAAATTCCTCAAGTGGGGCAAAGAAGTTGCCGTTGTTACCGACGCCCGTTTCTCGGGCGTCAGCACAGGGGCTTGCATCGGGCATGTCGGTCCGGAAGCTCTGGCCGGCGGTCCAATCAGCAAGCTGCGCGATGGCGACCGTGTGCAGATCATCGTCGACCGCAACAACCTCGTCGGCAGCGTGGACTTCGTGGGCGAAGGCGTGAAGAATTACACTCCCTCCGAAGGGGCCGCCGTCCTGGCCACCCGCAAGCCGCACGCCGATCTTTATCCAGACAAGGATCTGCCGGATGACACGCGGCTGTGGGCGGCACTGCAACGAGTGGGTGGAGGGACCTGGGGGGGATGCGTTTATGATGTGGAGAAGATCGTCGAGGCCCTAAAGGTCACTTCTTAATCTTAATCTTACTCTTAATCCTACTCTTATCTCTTACTCTTCTTCGTTTCTGGGAACATGGACAGGCTGTGCGATTCAAAGCGGGATTAAGATTAAGAGTAGGATTAAGAGTAGGATTAATAGTAAGGAATTGAAAATCCGTCTATGCCTAATAAAGTTGAAACACTCCGCTGGCTCGGTGATGAAAACGGCCACCTGGTCCTGATTGACCAGACTCGCCTGCCGATGGAACTTGTCGAAATCGAATGCCGCACGGTTGAGTCGGTGTGGGAAGCCATCAAGCAACTTCGGGTCCGTGGTGCCCCAGCGATTGGGATTTCGGCGGCGTACGGAGTGATTGTTGGTCTTCAATCTGGCCGTCCCCTGGAAGAAATCACCGCCTATCTCGCCTCCAGCCGGCCCACGGCGGTGAACTTGTTTTGGGCGCTTGAGCGAATGAAGAAAGCCGCTCTCGAGAAAAGAAATCTCCTCGCCGAAGCCCGCGCGATTCACGAAGAAGACCGGGCCATGTGCCACGCCATCGGCCGCTATGGGGCGGAGCTTCTGGCGAATAACACCGGCGTGCTGACCCATTGCAATGCCGGAGGCCTGGCGACGGCCGAATATGGGACCGCCTTGTCTGTCTTTTTCACGGCGCAGGATCAAGGAAAGCAGCTTCACGTGTTTGTCGATGAAACTCGCCCCCTATTGCAAGGAGCACGACTAACTGCCTGGGAGTTGGCTCAGCGGGGGATCAAAGCGACACTGATTTGCGACAACATGGCCGCCCAAGTGATGCGCGAGGGAAAAGTGCAGGCGGTCATTGTGGGGGCAGATCGAATTACCGCCAACGGCGACACCGCCAACAAAATCGGCACTTATTCGGTTGCCGTACTTGCCCAGGCTCACCAAATTCCGTTCTATGTCGCCGCCCCAACAAGCACTTTTGACCTTAGCCTGGAAAGCGGCGACCTGATTCCCATTGAACAGCGTAGTTCGACGGAAATCACGCACGGCTTTGGCAAACAGACCGCGCCAGAAGGAATCGACGTCTACAATCCTGCGTTTGATGTCACGCCGGCCCGCCTCATTAAGGGCATTGTTACGGAACATGGCATTATTGAACCTGTAACCAAGGCGACCATCGCGGCAATGGTTCAATCGTCGTAATCCTTGACAACTCACGGGATTAGCGCTAGATTGCGCCGACTGATATTTTGTGCCAGAATCGTCTTTGCGCGGCCGCGCGTCTCGCCAGGCTGCCACTATTGGTTTCCGATGAACTCGATCCGTATCGACCTGGGGCATGTCGCCCGTGATTTGAATTTGCCGACCTCCAGCGTGGAACGGACCGTTGCACTGCTTGATGAAGGGAACACCGTTCCCTTTATCACGCGCTATCGCAAGGACCACACGGGTGGCCTCGACGAGGAGCAGATCCGCAGTATCCAATGGGTAGTGACGAAGCTGCGCCAACTCGCGGACCGCAAGCAGACGATTCTTAAGTCCATTGAGTCGCAGGGGAAGCTCACCCCCGAACTGGCGACGCAGATTCAAAACGCCACCACTCCCAAGCGGCTGGAAGATTTGTATCTGCCCTATAAGCCGAAGAAGCAGACCTTGGCAACCAAGGCCCGCGAGCAAGGACTGGAACCGCTGGCGCTGGAAATTTTGGAGGCCAATCCCGCGGCGGCTGATTTGGAAGCCCGGCTGACGGCGCTTGTGGACCCCGAAAAGGAATTGGCCAATTCCACCGATGTTTTGCAGGGGGTCGGGTATCTCATTGCTGAGCGATTTGGCGAGAATGCCGAACTCCGCGGCCGATTGCGGCGGATTTTTCACCGGACCGGAAAACTGGTTTGCACCAAGGTGGAAGCGCCGCCGCCCGCTCAGGAGTCAGGGGTCGGCGGTCAGGAGTCAGAGAGTGGAGTAGGCCCGCAGCCTGCCCAGCCATCAGATACACCGGTCGTCGAAGGGACGCATGCGGCTGAGAGTGCTGACGCGACGGTCGTGGCTGCCGTAGCAAGGGACGCTTCTCCGACCGACGTTTCAGTTCCAGCGGTCGATGCGACCGTTGCGGAGGTCACTTTGCTTGCCGTCGAGGCGACGCAATCGCAGACTTCTGAAGAAATAGTCGTGGTTGCAGTCGTGCCCCAAGAAACCGTCGCGGCTAATTCTGCTGATTCTTCCCAGTCCACAAACTCTTCGGCCAGTCCAGAAGCTCCAGCCCCTGACCCCGAAGCCGTCCCCGCCGGCCGCCTCTTTGAAAAGCCTGCCGAAGGGGCCAAATCTCCCGACGTGCAACAGGCTTTGAAGAAGGCCAAGAAGAAGAAAAAGAAAAAGATTATCGGCGAGCACGCGTTCAAGGATTATTACGACTTCCAGGAACCGCTGCACAAAGTGCCGCCGCATCGGGTGCTGGCCATCAATCGCGGCGAGCGAGCCCGGGCCATTCGTGTGAAGATCGAGGCGGATGCCGAAGCAATGCTGCGGGAAGCCGAGCAACTGCTGATTACCGAAGGGCATCCGCATGCGGAGTTTCTGCGTCAATGCGTGCGAGACGCCCTGACCCGTTTGCTCATTCCCAGCCTGGAGCGCGAAACCCGCCGCGAACAGACCGAAAAGGCGGAGGAACACGCCGTCGAGGTCTTCATCCGCAATCTCCGCAAACTGCTCCTCCAACAGCCGACGCGGGGCAAGCGAGTGCTGGCCATCGACCCCGGCTTCAAGAGCGGCTGCAAGATGGTGGCCCTGGATGAATTCGGCAATGTCCTCTCGCACAGCGTGGTTTACGTTATCGGCAAAGAAGATCGCCGGGCCAAAGCTCGCGAGCGGCTGGCGAACTTCGCCAAACAGAATAAGGCCCACGTCATCGCCATCGGCAACGGCACCGGCTGCCGCGAGACGGAGCAGTTGGTCGCGGACGTCCTCTCGGAAGAATTAAAGGACCGGGAATTGGCCTACGCCGTCGTCAACGAGGCGGGAGCCAGCATCTACAGCACCAGCCCCCTCGGCCGCGAAGAGTTGCCGCAATTCGACGCCCTCCAACGAGGAGCCATCTCCATTGGCCGCCGGCTGCTCGATCCGCTGTCGGAGATGGTGAAGATCAACCCCGCTAATTTGGGCGTCGGTCTCTATCAGCATGATGTGAAGGCCAAGCACTTGCAGGAGTCGCTCGATAGCGTCGTCGAGTCTTGCGTGAACTTCGTCGGCGTGGACGTGAACAGTGCCAGCCCGGCCCTGCTGCGCTACGTCTCCGGCATGAATGCCCTCACCGCCCGCCGCGTTTACGAATACCGCCGCGAACATGGCCCGTTCAAGAATCGGGACGAACTGAAGAAAGTCACTGGCTTTGGAGACCAGACCTTTGTGCAGTCCGCAGGATTTTTGAAAATCATCGGGGGCGAGAATCCGCTCGATGCGACCTGGATTCACCCTGAAAGTTACGAAATCGCCCAGCGCGTTCTGGCCAAGCTTGGTTGTGAACTCGATGAACTGGCTAAGATCGTCCCTGCGCCCAAAAAGCCGCCGGA
>CAYUJE010000028.1:5790-16266 GCA_964444865.1 uncultured Pirellulaceae bacterium
TCAGGAGTCAGGAGTCAGTGGTCAGGAGTCCGAGGTAGAAACTCGAAGCGCAAGCGAGGGAGCGGAGACTTTAACCCGAAGCGCCAGCGAGGAAGTAACTGAAGTACAAAGCTCAGAGTCCGAAGTTCAGAATTCAGAAGCACCAGCCGCAGAACCTGTAGTGGAAGCCGTCGCAACGCCTGACGTGGAAGTGACCTCAACAGAGTCACCCGCCGCGGAATCGCCAAACTCCAATCTCCAATCTGAAATCACCTCTTCTCCAGCCCCCATCCCCGAGCCCCCATCCCCCACGCCCAACCCAATCGCCGAGCGGGCCAAGTCGGTGGATATCGCCAAGCTCGCCGAGGAATTGGCAGTCGGCACGCACCTGCTGCAGGACATTCTCAGCTCGCTCACGCGTCCCGGTCTCGATCCTCGCGATAACGTCCCCGCGCCCGTGTTCCGCCGCGGGATTATGAAGCTGGAGGATTTGGAAGCAGGGATGGAACTGCAAGGAACCGTGCTTAACGTCGTGGATTTCGGCGTCTTTGTGGACATCGGCCTGTCCGACAGCGGCTTGGTGCACATCAGCCGTCTGGCGGACCGGTTCATCAAGGATCCGCACGAAGTGGTCGGCGTGGGAGACATTCTGAAGGTCTGGGTGGTTGAAGTCGACAAGACCCGCCGTCGCGTCTCGCTCACCGCCATTGCCCCCGGAAGTCAACGGCCCGCGCGCCCACAGCGGGAAGATCGTCCGCAGCGGGATTCGCAGGGCCAGCGGCCCCCTCGGCCACCCCGGCAACAGGGTGGTGGTGGACGTCCTCAAGGCCAGCGCGGCGGCCAGCCAGCTCAGCAAGGCACAGCCGCTCAAGGTGGTCAGCAGGGCTCACGTCCGCCGCAGGGGCGTGCTCCCGCGCCGCACGGAGATCGTCCTCCGCGCCAGGGTGGCGGAGGCCGGCGCGATCAGCGTGGGGGCAATCGGGAGCAGTATCCAAAAACCGTCGAGCGTCCGCCGACCAAGCCCAAAGTCTTCAAGCCGCTCACCAAGGCAATGGAAGAAGGGAAGGCGCCCATGCGGTCCTTCTCCGACCTCAAGCAACTCATGGAGAAGAAAAAGGAGAAGGACGCTCCTCCCCCGCCACCGCCAGCTCCCCCGCCGGAGAACGAAGCTCCTTCGGCGGAGTAAAAGTGCAGCGGGTTACGTTTTCAGGCCTAGTTGTTCGTGCTGCTGCTTGAGAGCGATCTGATAGCGGCTATAGGCCTCTTCATCCCGGCGGCAGCTGACACCCTTGAGGACCATCGCAAAGGCGCGGCGGTTGCGAGTGGGTGAGGCATTGGCCTCCGCCCGGTGGATGGTGTTGCCGTGGTGGGCGACAACGTCTCCCGGCTGAAGATGAATTCGCACTTCCCGGGCTTCGTCCGCAGGACCGTAATCGGCAATCCCTTGGGAGAAGCCGAGCACGTTGGAACGATTGTGGGGCCGAATCGGGAGCAAATGGGAACCCGGCACATACCGCAGGCAACCGTTGCCATCGTCCACATCGTCGAGAGCCATCCAGATGGTGATGACGTGCGGCGGCTTGAGGCAGAAGTAGTAATTGTCTTGGTGGGGTGGCGTGTGCTTGCTCGTTCCCGGCGGCTTGTTGAACCACTCGGGTGCTTTCGCCTCCACCTCCTCTCCCACCAGTGTCCTGGCCAACGCAGTCCAGGCTGGGTGACTGCAGTACTCCCGAAAGAACGGCTCCACATCCATGTGCTGCATCTGCTTGAGCGTTTCCGGCCGGGATTTGTCGTCGTAAAAAGCGTACTGGTCCTCGAGTGTCGGCACGACTTCGCGGATGTAGCGGTCAAGCTCGCGCGTCAGTGCCGCAAAATCTTGCGGAGGAAGAAACTGCCTCACGATCACAAAACCGTCGCGGTCGTAAGCCGATTTGTAAGTTTCAAAATTCATGGCGGTTTGAAGTGCAAATAAATGACGGAGACGAAGGACCACGAAAAGCACGAAGAGGCACAAAGAGAAATCCTGAAACCTCGCGCTGCTTTTTGTGCCCCTTTGTGTTTTTCGCGGCCATTTTCCATTGCTGAATTAATTCGGCTCCTCCGATTGCGGCTTTCTTTTCACCACCGCCCACCACGTAAAATCTCTGCCGCGATGATGGCCGGGGCTATCGAATAGATAACCCAGAATGGCGGCAAGCAGGAAGGTGGTTGTACAAGGAACGGCAATCGACAGGAAAATCGTCGGTCGAGTTTTTGTTTGAAAAATGAACTCCCACCAGCTCCAAATAACGGCAACCACCAGGCCGCACAAGGCTGCCGGCAAGACGGACTTCGCGGTGCAGCGGGGAAGGAACATCCCCACGAAGAACATGGCCGCGAGCGGCCCCACAAACATATTGAAGAACTTGGGCATCATGTCCACCAGCGATAAATTGTATTGCACGTAAAGATAGCCGACACCATAGGCCGCCAGAGTCACAAACAGCGTGATAAAAATCGTCAGTCGGCGGGCGGCAGTTAATTCTGCCTGGGCGGTCTCTTCCTTTCCCGAGCCCGGCGCGAGCAAGTCCTTGGTGACTACCGCGGTAATCGCGTTGACGCCGGATTCCAGGGTTTGAATCGCGTCGCACAAAAAGGCGGAAATCACCAGCCCCGCGCAGCCGGCGGGCAGTTGATGGCCCAGGAAATAAGGATAGAGCCGGTCGGCCATGCTCATGGGCGTTTGCCCCTCGGGGAGCAAGTTGGTCCGCTTGATGTACAGAGCCAGCAGGGCCAGGCCCGCCATCGAAAGCAGGCCGACCATCAAAAAATCCACAATCACATTCGTGAGATAGCTGCGGCGGGCGGCCTTGAGGGAGGAGGTCGAAAAATAGCGCTGCAAAACGACCTGGTCCGAGCCGTGCGTGCAAATGTTCCAGAAGAAGGAATTGATGACGGTGAAAATCACGGCGCTTCGGACCGTCAGATCCCAGGTGAACCAGACCGGTGCGGCGTGCCCCTGGGATTGCTTCGACGCCACTTCCCACCACTCCAGCGGCCCACTGCCGTCGGCCATCACCACATAGCCAATTGCCATGATGACGCCGGCCAGGAGGAGAATGCACTGCAACACGTCGACCCAGATCACCGCCTGAATGCCGCCGATGGCCGTATAGATCGCCGCCACCACGCCGATGGTGCCGATGGCCCAAAAAATATCGGGGCCGGGAAGCCACGCTAAGTCGCCCCCCTTCACCATGTCCAGAGCGAGCGATGCCGCGAAGACCACCATGCTCATCCATCCCAGCCGCAGCAGGATAAAGAGCACCGCCCCGAGTAACCGCACCCCGTAGCTGAATCGTTGTTCCAAGTATTCATACGCACTAGTCAACTTCAGCCGCATGAAAAAGGGGATCCAAACGTAGGAAATCACGACGTACGTAAGTGGAATCGCCAGGTAGCCCAGAAACATGCCGGCTCCCTGCTTGATCATTTCGCCGGGGACGCCGAGGTAGGAGAGCGTGGAAAACAGCGTGGCCAGAATGCTCAGCCCCACGGCAAACCACGGCATTCGCCGGCCGCCGACGAAGAAGTCCTCGGTGTTTTTTTGCCGGCGACCGAACCAGACCGCAATGCCGAACGTGACCACCAAATACAGCACCACAGCCGCGTAGTCGAGCGGCTGAAGACCGGCATGGGGGACGAGAGTAGCTTCGGTTTCTGGGGGCATCGCACTTTGTAGGAGGGGACTCCCGTCCCGTCCGCCTGAAAAAACAGAAAAACGGACGGGACGGGAGTCCCATCCTACCTGACTAGTCGCCGGAATGCGTCCTGGGCGAGGTCACATTCGAGAAGTTTATCGAGCTGGCCGCCGTCGAGACCTTCTTTCATCAGGGCAAAGACTTCCCTGGCAGCGGCGACCGTCTGCTCAACTTCCGCGGCACCCTGGGCGGCATTCAAATAAAACGCCGCATAGCCGTGGCAGCCGCGCTTGGCCATCTCTTGAATGTAGAGCGTGGTGAGCTTGGATTTTGTGGCAGGGTCGTCGATTTGAAAGGCGAGCAGCGGATGCGTGGAGAGGCCGCGGCAGACGACAGGGAGACCGGTCTCTTGGGCGGCTTGGTTCATCCGCTGCGTGATTTCTTTGCCGAGTGCATCGAGTTGCCCCGGCACGTTGCGACGGCGAAGTTCTTGAATGGTCGTCAGAGCCGCCCGCAGGCCAATCGCGTCGCTCCAGTACGTGCTGGAGATAAACATGGGTGCCGCTTGTTCCATCACGGACCGCTTGCCAACGACAGCCCCCATTGGATAGCCGTTGGAGATGGCTTTAGCGAAGACCGCCAGATCGGGTGTAACGCCAACGAGTTCCTGAATGCCGCCGATTCTGGTCCGAAAACCGCAAGAGACTTCGTCAAAAATGAGCACGATGCCGCGCTCGTCGCACAGTTTTCGCACTCCAGCCAGATAGCCTTCCGGCGGCAATTCGCTCCGTAGCGGCTCCATGATGACGGCGGCAACTTCCCCCCGGTGATCGTCCAGCAATGTGCCGAGCGCCGCTAAATCGCCATAAGGAAAGGGAAGGGACGTTCCCTTTAATGCTTGAGGAACGCCGATGGGTTCGATGCCGGGAAAGAGGTGTGCATTCAGGCTCGCGCCCTCCGCCAGGTTCGCCGCCAAATACCAGTCGTGCCAGCCGTGATAGCCGCAGAACAAGATTTTATCCCGCCCCGTCGCTCCGCGGGCAATGCGGACGGCGATGGTGCAGGCTTCGCCGCCGCACTTGGCGTAGCGGACCATTTCCGCACAAGGAATGGTGCGGCAGAGTTCCTCAGCCAGTTCGATTTCCAGTTCATGATTTACCGAGGTCATCGTCCCGCGGCTGATTTGCTCGCGAACGGCGTCGTCCACGACTTCGTTACAATAGCCGAGAATGATCGCCCCAATCCCGCTCACCCAGTCGATGTACTCATTCTCATCCACATCCCAGAAACGGGCCCCCTTCGCCCGCGAAAAGTACGCCGGCGAAACCCCCGCCGCAAACCGGCTGGGCCGCCGGCTGACAAGCTGCGTGCCGCCGGGAATGAGCTCCAGCGCGCGGGCGTATAGATTTTGACTCTTGGGAATGCGGGACATAGTAGGCGAGTATATACCCACTCGAGTGCGCCATGTGGCAGCAGCAGGCTTGGGCTTAAGCCGCGCCATGCTATTTAGCATTCCAGATGGTGTCCATGAAGTCATGATGGCCGCGCCGCGTGACCCCGCGGGTAATGGAGGCCATGACCGCCCACCAGTCGCGAGCGGAAAATGCGGTTTCTGGAATCCAGAGCCCCGGCAGGGCCCGGCTGCGGAGCACGCCGTCGTCGTCGGCCGCGAGCAGGCCGTAGTCGGGAGCCTCAGCCGAGTGCCAGTGCCAGGTAAGCGGCTCCGTATCAAAGACGGCGAGATACTCACGGACTTGGGCATCGCCGAATTGACGACTGCGGCTTTGGTACTCGGCATCCGTAGGGGAAGCAAAAACGTCCGCGATGAAGTTGGGCGAACCTCGAAAGACTTCATACTCCGGTTCGGGGAATGCGGTCTTGAGCCGTCCGTGGTTGACCATCAAAACGACCCCCGGAGTCACCGCGTTCCCCTCGGCAAGCTCCACCGTGACGTGAACGCAGCAATACAAACCGGGCGATGCCAGGCGATACCAATTCAGGCACGTCGCCACGTCGGTCAGCAGGGCGGAATGGCCGATGGGGAGCGGGGGCATTGTAGGAACTAGAGCAGAGTCATTTCAACCAGCGCAACAAGTTCGAGGGGGCTTGGCGAACTTAGGAACGGCAATCAAAGGGCATTCGTGGGACCCCCTGGGAAGTGAGAATAGGGGATCAGAAGCCCTGGAGGAAGGGCTTGCTACTGGGGAATGTCGGCTCGCGAAGTGCGCCAAGCGAAAAATAATCTTTAGACATAGTGAACAAAAGAGTCTTCTCGCGCATCTTAAGGATGGGGGTGCGCTGCGCGCGGTTCGGTGCTCCGCCCGTGTCGCCCCCCACGGCAATCGGCAGCGGTGAAGGAGGACTTATCGCTGCTTATCGCTTTGCTTCCTAAATCAGGGTCGGCGAAGTTGCAAGTTATGGAAGGAACAAGAGTTACGGCAGGCGATGGGCAGAATGTGAATAAGAAAAGGGCTTATCACCCGGGAGGTTGCGAGAGGAGTTGCACGGCATGGCCTGCGAGGAAAGTCAATGATAACAAGGACTTATGCGACTAGTACCCAGTAATTATGAATCAAGAAACGCAGTATTCCTACCGAAATGAATCATGAATCATGACGCAAGGCGAGTAGTGGCAAGGGTTTGCGAAAGGGGGCCTCGCCATGAGAAAACAAGTGAATAATATGAATCTAGACGGAGTGACAGGGGGAAGGTGGCGCCATCTCCACTTCGTTTCCGGTGAATGCCCGTCCTTCGCTGGCGCTTCAGGCTGGCGTCGGAGCCGCCTAGGTCTCGCGCGGCAGCGCTGCCTGGAGGGCGAAGCCGCCGTCGACGAGGAGGGAGGTGCCGGTGATGTAGTCCGCGTCGTCCGAGCAGAGGAATACCGCGGCGCGGCCAATGTCCGCCGGCGTCCCCAACCGCTTCCAAGGGAGGGTGGGGGCGGCCTTGTCGATGGCATCTTGTCCGAAGGTGGCGTGCTCTCCTGGCGTATCAATCCAGCCCGGCTCAATCACATTGACGTTGATGCGGTGCGGCAGCAGTTCCGCCGCGATGGTGAACGCCATGTGGTTCAGGCCGCTCTTCCCCGCGTTATAGGCGACACTGCCGGCATAGGGGACACGGGCATGGACGCTGGAGATAAAGACGATCTTGCCGCCGCGTTCTTTCTTCACCATTTCGCGAGCCACCAGCTGGCTCATGTGAAAGCCCCCCATCAGCGTTCCTTGCAAGACCTTCTCGAAAGTCTCCGGCTCATAACTCAAGAAGTCCCCGCGGCGCGAGTACGCCGGATTGCTGACGAGAATATCGAGCCAGCCAAAGGCATGCAGCGTTCGCTCGACGATGCTCTCGCATCCCGCGCGGGAAAACACATCTCCATCGACAATCATTCCCCGCCGACCGAGCGCTTTGATCTCGGCCAAAAGCGAATCGGTCTCCCCCGAATGCTCCCGGTCGTTGATCGCCACATCGGCCCCCGCCCGGGCCAGTTCCAGCGCACAACCCCGGCCAATGCCGCGGGCGGCACCGGTGACGAGAGCTTTGCGTCCGTCGAGAATCATGTCCTGCATGGAAACTTCCTATTCAAATCGAAAGGAGTAAAGCTGGGCGTCTTTCAAGACAAACCGGATACATACGGGCTTTCCGGCAAGTTGCGACAGGTCGGTTTGCTCCCCCCAGGCGACCGTCTTGTCGAGCGCATCTCCGGAGAGCGCGCCAGCCTCGGCAGAGAAGGGAGAAATGGCATCGCCTTCCGCGTTTTGCAGTTCCACTTTCACGCTGCCACCGGGATTGGCGTGGTAATTGACCACCAGTTTTTTACCTTGAAACAAAACGGGCCGCGTGAGGGCTTCGCCCCCTTCCGCGCCGGCTGTGAGCGCGACCAAACCATCGGGCCGATACGTGAACCGACGGAGTCGGCTGCCGGGGCCTGTGTAGTAAGCCTCTTTGGCGTAGACCGACCAGGCGGGCGGCTTGCCCTGAAGCTGCACCAATCCCCAGGCCATATAGTTGCTTCGATTGCCATCACGATCTTGGGGAGCGGAAGGGGGAATGACCGCTTCGGCATAACGGTGGAAGTTTTGCCCGTCGCGGCTGACCATGAAGGTCGGTTCCGTCTGTTCTTTGGCGGGAAGGAATCGGGTGGGGAAGCCAATCAAGATGTGTGGAGCACCGGGGTAGTTGCGTATCGTGTTGGTGTAGAGATGTTCGGGAGGAGCGTCTGGATAGTCAAGAAACTTTGGCTCCGTCCAATGCAGAAAATCGTCGGAAGTTCCCGCCATGATGTCCCGCACAGTGCGAAAATGCCGGTGATATTCCCGGTACTTGCCAAGATGCTCATCCCAGAACGCCAGGTTCTGCGAATCGAACGCCCCGTGCGTAATCACCGGTTGGTCGGCCATCGGCGACCAGTGAATGCCATCCGCCGACTTGAGCGGCAGCAAACCTCCGCGGCCGGGCAACGCGGTGACGGCTTTGAAGCGTGCGTCGGGCGAGCACTTGGGATTGCTGTCCTTGAACGGGGTGAAGCAGTGTGTCCCCTCCTTTTCATTACCCCAGACAATGTTGTTCGCCTTGGAGCCCTCGAACTCGAACAGCCCCAGTTCCGGCTTGGTGAAATGAATGCCGTCGGTGCTTTCGGCATAGCAAGTGACCTCGGGGTGCGTCGCTTTCTTGGCCTGCTCATCCCAGTGAGAGCCGCGGTAGTAAAGACGATACTTGCCACCACCTTTGCCGTCGGTGTCGTCGATGAGAGTGTAGTAGGCGCTGGTATTTCCTTCCCATGGCTTATCCGCGGTGAAGACCACTTCCTGCGGCGCGGGCTTTTGCACGACGAGTTTCGCTGTGCCGCTGAGGCGATCCAGCAAATAGTCATCCACCAGCGGTTCCAGACGGGAGCCGATGTTCTCGGCCGCGAGCGGCACTTGGATTTTGGCCAGGTAGATTTGCGTTTTCCCTTCGTGCGAGGAGTAGTAACTCATCCACAGGACCCCGTCATGCCAGACGAGGCCCGGATAGCTGGTATCACCTCCGCTGGGGAAGGTGAGTTGCAGTTCGTAGCCGCCGTCCAAGGTCATCTTGGCCAAAGCGGTTTTGACTCCCCCGGGATAGCTTCGTCCGGCGGCCCACCAGGAACCGTCCGGCAGGCGAAGGAAATTTGGCCCGCCGAAGCGATGTTTGGTCTCCTTCCAGGTCCATTCCTTGTAGGGGGCCTTACTACGTCCTATCCAACCGTGGATGCTTCCTCCTCCGCGGCGGACGAGAGCGATCATTTCGCCATCGGGCGTGAAGCGGAGCGTTGTTTCGTTGGGATAGCCGGGGACGTCGAGATGCGTGACCAGATCGTATTTTACTCCGTCGGAACTGGCGACGAGTTTCAGTTTCCAATCCGCCGGCCCCGGTTCCGTCTTGCCCGTTTTGTCAGCATCCGTTGCTGCCGCAGTCTTTTGTTTTGCCGCGTTGTAAGAAACGCCATACGCTTTGCCGCCATGCCAGGTGACGCGCCACAGCCACTCACCTTCCGCCAGCACTCGCTGAGTCGCGGACCATTCGTGGCCGTCCTTCGAAAACGCCACCCGCGGCTGGCGTCCCTTCAGGGCTTTCTCTTCGTAGACGGACCCCCCCGCGACGATCATCAGGCGGTCGTCGGGAGTAATCGAGAGTTTGGGGTCGCGCAAGTCGATTCCTGCTTCGGTGAGCAATGCAGCCGATTCCCAATTTTCGCCATCCGCCGATTCCAGCACGCGCAGTTTCCCGTCGCCGCCGACGTGAGCGTCCGCTTCCCGAAAGGTGCAAAACCACTTGCCGTGCCAGCGGATCAAATCGGTGAAGGCGTTGTGCTTCCCCTCACCCCAGATTCTCTTCACCTCCAGCAGCCTGAGGTCCGCGGCAGCAGCCTGCCCCAGGCTCATAGAAAGGGAAAGGACAAGAACGCAAAGGGAGGTTGTAAAATGCTTCATGGCAGCTCTCTGTCGGCAGGAGGCTTGAAACGGGGCACTTTGCGCCCTAATTCTAGCAGCGTCAGTTGCCGGAACAACACAGCCGGGCGGACGGCAGAATTGGGCCTACCAATCGGCAGAGTCGGAATGACGCAATCAGGCGGCAGGAATGGAATCGCATTTTTGGTGTTTAAGGAGACTGCCGGGGGGACTTTGAAATAAAATGGCCAATATGAGCACTGTTGCCTCCCTACCGCCGCCCCCTCCTTCCCCCGAAAGGCTCAAGCTCATTCGCGACGTGAGCAATCGACTGTTCATTTCACTGGGGGTGCTGATGCTGGTGTTCATCCCCTCCGCCTTTGTGACTTACTTGCTGCGCTCGAACATCGTGGGTGCGGTTCCCATGCTGGCAGTGGTCGCGGGGTTTTTTGGCGGATTCGTGGGACTGCAAAAGCGACTTCGCCAACTTCCCGAGGAGGAATTGGTATTGATGGCCCAGTCTTGGGTCTACACCTGTTTGTCGCCGATGGTGGGGGGAATTCTGGCGGGGCTGACTTACATCCTGTTCATTTCCGGTTTACTCTCGGGCGACCTATTTCCTAATTTCAAATTCGACACCACCGCGCAAGCCGGTCAGGGGCTGGCCAAACTGTTTGCCATCAGCGGAGAGGGGCCGGACTACGCCAAACTGATTTTTTGGTGTTTCCTTGCGGGATACTCCGAGCGGTTTGCCACGGACGTACTGGGGAAGTTTGAAGGGGGAGCGGGGAGGGGGTAGAGGGCAGTAGGCAGTTGGCAGTAGGCAGTTGGCAGTAGGCAGTTGGCAGTAGGCAGTAGGCAGTTGGCAGTAGGCAGTTGGCAGTAGGCAGTTGGCAGTAGGCAGT
>CAYUJE010000028.1:16366-30014 GCA_964444865.1 uncultured Pirellulaceae bacterium
GGCAGTAGGCAGTTGGCAGTAGGCAGTTGGCAGTAGGCAGTTGGCAGTAGGCAGTTGGCAGTTGGCAGTAGGCAGTTGGCAGTTGGCAGGCGACTTCAATTCTTTGCGGAATTTAGAGTAGTTCCTGGGCGTCCCCCCTCATGGTAGCGAGATTGGAGAGACTTGGCTGTTTCTCGCCAGGCGAATCTTGCCCTTCGCACTCTTTTCACCGCTGACCTCTTCCCTATTCTCAGCTTCCGCGTAACAAACTCGCTTTTCCTGCCATAGCAGCATATAAAGGAGTGTCTCTTTCCCAAGGTTCACGCTGCGAAAGGATTTGCGGCAAAAAAACTCGCTAACCAATTTGCCATAAACCCATGCCGTGCCGCTGGAAACTGTTGCTCATTTCCCTGCTTACTGCGGCTTGCGCGGCGGCTCCGATTTATGCCCAGTCGGAAGATGAAATAACCGTGCAAAGCGAGGCTGCGCTAGACCGCGGCTTGGCATGGCTCGCCAAAAACCAGGGGCCCGAAGGCAATTGGGGCTGTAATGACCTGGGGCTCGTCAGCATGGGGGCCTTGGCCTTTATGTCTGCGGGCCATGCTCCCGGTCGCGGAAAATATGGTAAGGAACTCGACAAGGCTCTAGAGTTTGTCGTCAGCCGGGCAAAGCCCTCGGGGCTGCTGAACATCTCCGATGCTCAGCGGGACATGTACAACCACGGTCTGGCGACATTTGTCCTCGGCCAGGCCCATGGGATGCAAACCACCAAAGACCGGAAAATGAACCGGGTTCTGGATGGGGCCCTAAAGCTCAT
This sequence comes from uncultured Pirellulaceae bacterium, assembly GCA_964444865.1. GTDB lineage: Bacteria > Planctomycetota > Planctomycetia > Pirellulales > Pirellulaceae > SXOA01. Next base: position 17,163 of record CAYUJE010000028.1, read on the forward strand.
CGCCAATACCCAGTGCGAAGACGGCGGCTGGGATTATCAGGCTCGGCGGCAGGCGAACGGCCATGATTTGAGTCTGGCGGTGATGCAGGCCAAAGCCCTCCGCAGTGCTGTCGATAGCGGTTTGGAAGTGCCGCCGGAGGTGATCGATCTGGCCATCAAAAGTGTTCGCGAGCATTACTCGCCGGTTGGCAATCGCAATTTGCCTGAATCGGAGTTGATGAAGCTCCCCGGTCAGTTCACCTATGGCAAGGGTGGCGGCGGTGGAACGATTGCCATGGCCGCAGCCGGCGTCGTTTGCATGCAAGAATTTGGCCAGTACGACGACTGGCGAATCGGCAAAAACATGGAAGTCATCACCGCCGCCATTCGCGAGATCCCCAAGCCCAAAAACCGGGACGGCCAGATGCCGTTCGATGCTTATACGTTGTATTACGTCGGCCAAGCGCTGTATCAAGTGAACGGCGAATACTGGCAGCAGAGCTATCCCAAGATGCGGGATCATTTGGTCGATTCGCAGGTGATCGACGCCAATAACTCGCAAACGAATGGCGTTTGGCGGAACATCGGCGCCCGTGGCGGCGGCCAGGTTGGCGGCCGGGATGGCGAGTTGTATGCCACCAGTGTTGCCTGCTTCATCCTGGCGATTCCGAATCGGTATCTTCCCATTTTGCAAGAAGGGAAGATTGAGAGTTTTAAGAGCAAACTTAAGTAATAGTCCGTCATAAGAAATGGCAACAAAATGGATGGCAAGAAAATGAAGAGAAGGTTTGGATTTCAAATCTTCTCTTCTTGCCATTCGTTTTCTTGCCAATCTCAATTTGCGATTTAGGTATTGATGTCCTTCCTCGGTTTCTCACTCACGACAGGCGGCTTTCTCCTTGCCGGGGCACTTTGCGCGCTGGGGCCGGTGATTATTCATCTGCTCAACCGGCGGCGCTTCAAAGTAGTGCAGTGGGCGGCGATGGATTTTCTCCGCGAGGCGATGCAGCGCAACCGACGCATCATGCAAATCCGGGACATCCTCCTCCTGGTCCTGCGAACCGCGGCTGTTCTCTTCTTCGGCCTGGCGCTCGCCCAGCCCTACTTTTCGAAGAAGGAGGAGGGGGATAGTGAGCACCAGCCCGTGCATGCGATTCTACTGATCGATAACAGTCTCAGCATGGACTACGGAACCACGGCGGAGGGGACTGGGCTCACTCGGGGAAAAGACAAAACCAAGGCACTCATCGACAAGCTCCCCGCCGGCAGCAAAATCTCGGTCATTCCTGTTTGCGGCAGCCGCGAAGGCTATAGCCCCGATCCGCACGATACCAAGGAAAACGCCCTCGAAGCCCTCGATAAGATTGAAATCGTGGACCGCTCCGCCACGGTGCTTAAGGCGGTGAACGAAGCCAAGAAGGCCAGCGAAGCGGCTCCGGAACTTGCCAAGCGAATCGTCTTCATCAGCGACCAGCAGGAAAGTAACTGGAAGGATTTGACCAGCCCTGAAACGCTCAAGGACTTGCCCGCGATGCAGGTTGTCGATGTTTCGCTCCCCAATCCCAAGAACACCTGGATTGCCGAATTGCGGGTGCAAGACGGTTTGGCGGATGTGGAGACGCCGACCACTATCGTCGCCCAGGTGCAGTATGCCGGGCTGGATAGCCGGCGGGATGTGCCGGTGAAACTCTTTCTCGGCGAATCCGTGATTGGCGAGAAGCTGGTGCAACTTGAGCCGGGAGAAGGGACTCGTGAAATTGACTTTGCCTACACGTTCAACGCCCTGAACGAAATGCCGGAGCCCGGCAAGCCGGTGTTTGTCACGCTCAAGGCGACGATTGACCAGGACGAACTTCCATCCGACGACCAGCGGTTTCTGTCTGTTCCCGTGGTTGCCGCTTTGCCTGTCGTCTTCGTGGATCAGTACGGTGCTGAAGACGAAGATCCCGGCCGCAATCGACTCGGTGAGACGGTTCGCTTGCGAAAACTCCTCGCCCCCAAGGCGGCTCGGGATGAAGCTCCGCGGCAGGTCGTGAAAATCAAGCATGTGCGGGCGGATGAGTTAACCGAGGATGTGCTGGACGACGCCCGACTAGTGGTGGTGGCGGGGCTTGCGAATATTGACGACGTCAACACGGTTCCCCTGCTGCGGGATTATGTGAAGCAGGGGGGCCAGCTTCTGATTGCCGCGGGAGCCGAGTTCAATCCGGATGCTTGGAACGGAGCGGCCTGGAAAGACGGCGACGGAATTCTTCCCACACCCCTCAAGCGGGACCCGATTGGCGAAACTCCTGAGGCAGCTGGCGAAAGTCTGAAGCCGTTTTTCTTGTCGTTTGAGAGCCTCTCTGGCGACGAATTCTTTCAGCTTGCCGGCATGCCGGAAAATGATCTGCGCGACCTCTATTCCGAACCGTTCTTCTTCAAAGCCGTCGATGCTGACGTGAGCCGCGAAACCTTGGATGCCTGGAAAGAGACGCAGCGCAAGATACTAACCGAGGAATTGACTTTCATCGCTGCGGCTGAGAAACGAAAGACCGAGCGCGAAGCAAAAACTGCGGGGGGGACGTTAACCGAAGAAGACCGCAAGCAACAGGTCGAGGATGAAACTCGGCTCAAGGAATTGCGCCCATCGTGGCTTACTTGGGCAACAGCCAGCAACGGCGGAATCGTCGACCCAGCGAACGATATTCCTGCCGAGGATGCTGCTCGCGAGGCCCGCATCGGCTTGATGGTGGAGCAGCAGATGCCGCGGGTGCTGGCTCGTTTCAACGATGAAAAAGGTCCCCCGTTTATGGTCGAGCGAAAGATTGGCCGCGGCACAGTGATCTTTTGCACGAGCGGTTTGTCTTCGTCGTGGAATACGATGCTCACGACGAACGCCACGGTGGTTTTTGACCGCATTTTGCGGAGCATGATTCAGGCCACACTCCCTCGCCGCAATTATGGTGTGCAGGAGCGCCTGACGCTCCCGCTGCTGACGGAAGATCACGATTTGACGGTTGCTCTCACTCGCCCCGGCGATGCACCTTCCGAGCCGCTCGACATCGGCTATATCGGCAAAGAGCAGCGGGGCGTGACAGTCAGCGGCATGTACCAACGAGGTGCCTACCGCATTTCCGCTTACCGCGGCCAACCCGCCTCGGTTGATCCTTCGCAGCCGGCGGTGACTGAGAAGCCGGTTTGGGAAATCCCGCTCGTCGTGAACGGCGATTCGGAGGAATCTCGCCTATTGCCGCTGCTGCGTGAAAAGTTTGACGAGCGGGCGAGCGGATCAGAGCTGCGCTGGGTCGGCGTGGGTGAAGACATTAGTCTGGCCGGATCGACCAAGAGTGGCGAAAAAACCTGGTGGTATCTCGTGTTTTTTGTGTTCGTGTGTTTGCTTGTGGAGATGGCAATTTTGGCCTGGCCCACGCTAAGGCAGCAGGGTGAGACGTCGTTAGTTCCGAATGTTCAAAGCACTAATGTCTAATGACTAAGGGAAGTCATCTCTAGATTAGTTATTAGACATTAGGATTTAGTCATTTTTTGTGGATTTAGACTGTTCAATGAAATTTCTCGGCTGGCTCTTAGGATTCGGCGACGAAAGGGTGACCTCGATCAGCGAGGTCGAGCCGTCGCTGGCTGCGCCGTGGGCCCAGGAGAATTCATTCTGGGTGTTGCTGGGTGGGGTGGCGCTGGTTGCGGCCGCGATTGTGTTTTATCTCCGCTTCCAGCCCAAGGGCTCGTATCTGGCCCGTTTGGGTCTCGCCGCCAGTCGCGGCTTGCTCCTGGCGGTGTTGTTCATCACGCTCGCGGATCCGGTTCTCCGGCTGCGACTGGTCAACGAGCAAAAGCCGTATGTGTATGTCGTGTTCGACGGCACCGACAGCATGGCCATTGAAGATGAGTTGCCGGAGGCTCAGCGGAAGGCAATTGTTGAGGCGACGGGATTGAAGGAGATAGTTTCTAAACCGGAGCCAGAAGCCAAGACGGACCCGGGAAAGGCCGATCCAGCGGCCGTATCTTCCGGCCAGCCAACCCGGCTCGATTACATCAAAGCTTTGCTCAATAAGAATGAAAACGTTCTCACAAAGCTGCAAGAAGGCAAGAAGGTCCAACTGGAAGCCTTCCTATTCGACGGTAATACCACTAGTCAGCTTCGCAAACTGACGCTCAATTCCAGCGGCAGCGACAAGCTCGATTCCAAGCACCTCGCCGAACAACTGACAACGAAGGGACAAGTCACCGCCCTCGGTTCCGTCGTCAGTGAAGTCGGCCAGCAATTCGGATCCGGTCGGCTTGCCGGCGTCGTAATGTTCAGTGATTTCGCCCAAAACAGCGGCATCGCCCCGCTGGGAAGCAACGAGAACTCCCCCGTCTCGCGGCTCGGAGTACCGATTTACGCAGTCGGGGTCGGCGTCACGGAAGCTGTCGATCTGTCCGTGGATTTGCAGACCGACCCCAAGATGAAAAAAGCGGAGCGGAGCAGCGTCCTCGTCAAGCTGCGACAGAGCGGGTTACAGGGGCGCTCGGTCACTGTCACGGTTATGGCCCGCAAGCTCGGCGGTGAAGGTCCCGGTGAAGGCCCCGCGGAGATCAAGGTTGGAGAGAAAACGGTTGTGCTGCAATCCAGCGTCGAAACGGCGGAACTCCCCTTCACTCCTGAAGAGTCCGGCCGTTTCGAGTTCACTGCCACCGTGGACAAAGTTGAAGGCGAAATCGTCGACCAGAACAACCGGGCCAGCCGCGAAGTGAACATAATCGACGACTACCTTCGCCTCATGTATGTCGCCTACGAACCGACCTGGGAATGGCGATTCATCAAGGAAGTATTCCACCGGGACAAACTCGTCGGTATGCAGGGCTTCCGGACATTCCTCGGCTCCTCGGATCCGCGGGTACGCGAGGCGAACGTGCTGTTCCTCAGCACGCTGACACCCAAGCGAAGCGAATTCTTTGCCAACGATGTCATTTTTCTGGACGACATGCCGCGAGCCAATCTGAATGACCGATTCTGCGAAATGGTGAAAGAGTATGTCGGAAATCTGGGGGGCGGACTGGTGGTGATTGCCGGGCCCCGATTTGGCCCCAAGGAAATCTATCAAACGCCGCTGGCGGACATGCTGCCGGTCATCATCGATCCCAACGCTGAATTAAGGACCGCTCCTGAGCGGCCTGAGTTTCGCCTGCGTCTCACGCCTCACGCTTCGCGGTATCAGTTCATGCAGCTTGGCCAGAGCGATGTGGAAAACAGCAAAGCCTGGGACAACCTCGGCCGACTGCCGTGGTATCAGCCCGTGGCAGCATTGCACGAACAAGCGTTTGCTCTCGCCGAGCATCCGACCGACAAATGTGCCGATGGCAAAACTCCTCAGCCGATCATTGCGGTGCGGCAGTATGGCAAAGGCGAGGTGGTCTATATCGGCGAAAACGAAATGTGGCGGCTGCGACGGAAATATGGCGAGAAGTATTACCGCCAATTCTGGTCGCAACTGATCTACCGCCTCGGTATGAGCCACGCCCTCGGTAACGACAAACGGTTCGTCACGCGCCTCGACCAGCAGCAGTACCGGGCGGAAGACAAAGTCACGCTCACGGTCGAAGCCTACGACGAAAACTACGAGCCACTCACTGATGAAAAACTCGCCAGCCGCACTCTGACGGCGGAACTGGTGAAGCCGGGAACGAGCGGCAGCGAAACAACGCCGGTGGCTGTCCCCATGCTCCGCAAGGGTGTTTTTGAAGTCCGCATCCCAGTCTTCACTGCGGGCGAGTACAGCCTGCGGGTGAAGGATCCCGTGACCGGCAAATTCGACGAGCAGCGGTTTGAAGTCCTGCCGCTTTCCGCGGAGCGCCGCCGCGGTGTTCGCGATGAGAAGTTGCAGACCGAGATCGCCCAGCAGTCGGGGGGCCGTTCCTACGACCTGACCACCGTTTCGAATTTGATTAACGACATCCACGCCGAACCCAAACGCGAATCCCTGACGAGAAATCACGCCCTGTGGACCACGCCACTTTGGTTCACGTTGGTCGTGATGCTCATGCTGGGAGAATGGCTCTCGCGGAAAATGATTAAGCTGTCATGACCAAACTCTCCACACTTCGTGCCCAACTAGCCAGCCTCCGGCGGGCGAGGGCACTCGTGCGCGGCGGCACCGCCTGGTCCACAATGGTGACGGCTGCGCTCTGGACGCTGATCGGAGTGTTTGTGCTGGATGTCGCTTTCCAGTTCGGCGTACCTGAGCGAATGGTGCTGATTCTCATTGGTGCCGGCGTCGTTGCTTGGGCGGGACATCGTTTCACGCGGCCGCTGCTGGGGGTCAAAGAGACCGACGAAGACATCGCCCTGATGGTCGAGCGGCAGCAGCAACTGGATAGCGATCTGGTCGCTGCATTGCAGTTTGAAAAGCCCGAAGCGGCAAAATGGGGCTCGGTGCAACTGGAAACCGCAGTCATTGATTATGTTGCGGACGTCGGTCGTGGAATCAACGTATTCCAAGGCTTCTCCCGAGAGCAGATGATTCGCCGCGGCACCACGCTCGGCATTACGGCAATCGTCATGCTGCTGGCCGCTGCAATTTTCCCGGGTTATGCCATCGCCTTTGCCAATCGGCTCCTGTTGGGACGGATGCACTATCCCACTAACACGCAAATCGCCACCATCCTGGTCAACGACCGTGAAGTCCTCGCCGCCCAAGAGCACGGCTGCCGTCCCGAAGATGCCAAGTGTGCACAGGGTCGACCGATTATGTTCCTGATCCAGGTGAAGCAGACCAAGGGAGAATTGCCGGAAACAGGGCGGGCCCTCATTACGTCCACAGGGCCTTCACGGGCGAAAACGGAAGTCGAACTCAAAGCACTTACGCACGACCAACGTTTGACGCGGCTAAAGCAAGGCGAGGAGAAACTCCGCCAGGCCGCGATGAACCCCGAGACCGATATCAGCCAGCCGTGGCGCGACGATGTCCTGTCCCTGGTGGCGTTTGATGCTCCGCACGCACTCGAAGCCATCCAGAACGCCAAGGATGCTGCCTCCCTGACCGCCGCCGCAGGGATAGTGGGAGAGGCCATCAAGAGCTGGCAAGACAAGCCTGCTGCCGGCGGTGCTCCCACGGCCATCTATGAAGGAGAACTTCAGCGTTTGGCTGACGGCGTGAAGTACAAGCTGTTCCTCGGCGACGCCTGGACCGATCCCGCCCGCATCGCCATGATTCCGCTGCCGATTGTGGAGCGAAAGCTCACGCCGCTCCCCCCCGCTTATGCTCGCACCGAAAAGGATACCCAGCCAACAACTGCTCCGCAGATTTCCGTGCTCGAAGGTTCGCAGGTAGACGTCGCCCTGCTCTGCAAAAACGACAAAAGCCTTTCTGCGGTCTGGCTAGTAACAAAAGTCGACGGCAAGGCCAAACGATTTGAACTGACACAACAAGACAACGCGGGCAAATTGTGGCAATTGACGACCGCCGCGGGCGAGAAGAATCCCTTCGCTCGCATCACCGAGGAACTCAAGTACGAAATTCAAGCCACCGATACCGATGGCCTGTCGCTCGAAGCTCCACTGCGCGGCATCATTCGCATTCGCCCCGACCGATCGCCAAGCGGAGCGGCTGAGGTGGTGCATAAAGTAGTCCTTCCCACGGCGGAACCGGTTGTCCATTACCGGGCTACCGATGATTACGGCATTGCTCAATTAAAATTGCTGGTGGAAGTGGAGCGGCGTCAAGACGAAAGGCGACCTGCCAGCACGGTGGACGTGGACCAATCGAATTCGCAGCCTGGCCAGCTAGTGGCGAGAGAACGAGCCGAAGTTCCGATTCTCCCCAAGGGAAAGCCGCTGACCGCCGCTAAACTACCCGCAGTCGGAGAATTCAAGCTGCAAATGGGCAAACTGCCGTTTTCCCCCAAGCTGGCCAAGGGGGACCGAATCAAGATTGTGCTGGAAGTGGTAGACTATCGTGGTGCACAGCCGGGCGATTCGTACTTTAGCGATCCGCTCGTTTTGGAAATCTCGGATGAAAGTGGTGTGCTGGCGGCCATCTCGGAAGCGGACGAACGCTCCGAACAACGGCTGACGGACATCATCAAACGCCAACTTGGCATTGGAGAATCCCCATGAAACGGATGCTTGTCTCGCGGCCCCTGGTGGTGAGTCTCTTGGTCCTTGTCGTGGGAGCACTGCTCCTCCCCATTTCCCGCGGAGCGGAAGGGGACAGCATCCGCCGCAAGGCGCTGGCCCAGGAAAAGGCCCGCGCGCTGGCCGGTGAGTTGGTCGGTAGTGTGCTGGATATCCAGATGAAGCAACTGGAAGAGAACGGCCTTAAAGGTTTGCCGATTTATAAAGACATTGCGTCGATGAAGGGGAATATCGGCGAGCTGATGAAGGACGACATGGAGCGTGTAGTCCAGATTCTCGTTGCCGCCCAGGAAGGGTCTCAGAAGGAGCGGCTGGAGAAATTTAACGAAGCCCGCGGCGTCATCCGCGAAGTGGTCGTCAAACTGATGGCCGAACGGCAGAAGCTTTATCGCCGGATGCAAATCGCCAAGATTGCCGCCCAGGTCCGCGAACTGATTCTCATCGAAACCCGAACCATGCGAACCACGGCTTCGCTCCCGGAGCGTAAGACCGAGGAGCGGGAACGCCTGACGCTCACCACGATTGAAGACCAGGCCGACGTTCACAAACTCTATTACCAGCTTGTGGCCACGCTCGAAGATGTCAGCACTTGGGGCGGTCAGGTGGGAGCGGGAGCTTCGGATGGGCTGCGGATTCTGAAAGCCGCGCAGGTTGCGCAGGAACTCAAGAATGCCGGTGGTTTTCTGGCCAAGGGAGATTTTCCCGCCACGGTGAAGAGCCAGGAACTGGTGATCATCGGCCTCAAGCGGCTCTTGGAAAAGCTGGAAGAAACGCAGGGGCTGATCGAAAGCGACCGCGAAGCGGCCATCAAGATGGTCAAGGAGATGCTTAAGAAACAGGAAGCGCTCCGCGAATTGACCAAGAAAACCGACCTGGCCACGCCGAAGGCCGACGAACTCGCCAAGCAGCAACAGCAGATTCACGAAGAGCTTGGCAAATTGGCCGAAGCCCTGCAGAAGTTCGAAACAACCCAGCCGCTGCTGGAGCAGGCGAAACAAGCTGCCTATGAAGCTCCGAAGGAGCTGTTTGAACAGAAGAAGGAAGCGGCTCTCGAATCCCAGAATGAAGTGATTGGTGCTCTCTCTAAGGTCGAGCAGCAACTGCAGCAAGGAACGGACCTCGATCAGACGAACAAGAGTGCCGACGAATTGGCGGCAAAAGTCAAACAACTGGAAGAAGCCAAGAAGACGCTCGAGCAGGCCGCCAAGGAGCAGGCTCAAGCCAATGCCACCGCCGAGAATGCTCCTGTACAGGCCAAAGCGGCCGAAGAACGGGCGGCTGCTGAGCTGGCAAAAGTGGATGCCATGAAGGACCTTCCAGCTGCGGTCGAATCTCATGTGAACGACGCCCAGGAAGCCGTCGCGGCCGCGGCCAAGGCGGATGAGAATGCCGCTCCTGCCAATGCGGAGAATCGGAAGGAAGCAGCCGAGGATGCGAAGGATGCCATCAACCAAGCCAAAGCCGAAGTCGAAGCAGCACTAGCCGATGCCAAGCGGCAGCAAAAGGCCGTCCAAGTTGGCGAATTGGCCCGTGCGGCCGAAGCGCTGGAACGAGCCGCCGCGGCCGAGAAGCAGATTGCCAAGGAAGCCGCCGCTGCCGCCAAGGAGAATGGGCTCGACAAGAAGGAAGCCGAAGCTCTGGCGAAGGAAAACATGGCGGTTGCAGAAGTCGCCGAGAAGATCGCCGAAGGCGTGAAGAACACGGCCCCCGAAGCTGCCGCAAAACTGAACGACGCGAAGAAGCCGGTGGAGGAAGTCGCCAAGGATCTGGCCGCTGCCGAAGCGAAGCCCGGCGAAGCGAGCAAGGCCGATGCCGAGAAGACGGCTCAGGCTGCGGACATGGCAGCCGAGAAGCTGGCCGATGCCGCCAAGGAACTCCGCAAGGAAGCCGGCAAGGCCGCCGAGGAGCTTGCCCAGATTGCCGGCGAGCAGCTCAAGGCAGCGGAAGCGGCTCGTAACGCCGTCGAGAACGAAATCAACAAGCCGGATAATTCCAAGGCCGACGCCATTGCCAAACTCAACGAGGCCGCGGAGAAAATCAACGAAGCTCAGAAAGAGCAGGCCAAAGCCGAAGGCAAGGGAGAAGCGGCTGACGCGCAATCCCTCGCCGAGAAAATCGCCGATGCCGCCAAGGATCAGGCCAAAGCCGATGCCAAGGCCGAAGAATTGGCTCGCGGCAAATCCAACAGCCCGCTCGATGCGGCACTGGCCGAGCAGAAAGTTGCCGAAGCAGCAGCTGAAATTGCCAAGGAAGCCAAAGGCGAAGTCGCCGAAGCATTGAAGAACGCCGCGGAGAATGCCGCCGAAGCTGCCAAGGAACTCCTGAATGGCGAGGCCGCCAAAGCCGATGCCGCCCGGCAAGAAGCTCGCGAAGCTCTGGCCGAAGCGATGAAGGCTGCCGAAAAAGCCGTAGAGATGGCGGCACAGGCTCCTGCCGGTAAGCCCGATGCAGCTGCCGAAGCAAGAGCCGAAGCTGCTGCCGCGGAAGCCGAGAAACTGGCGGGCGAGGCGCAAGCTGCCGCTGGCGATCCTGCCGCGAAGGAAGCGGGTGAAGCTGCTGCGGAAGCTGCCAAGGAAGCCGGCGCTGCGAAGGAGCAGATCGAAGGTGGTAAGCCCGAAGCCGCCAAGGGTGCGCAGGAAAAGGCCAATGCCGCTCTTGCCAAGGCGGAAAAGAAAATCAACGAAGCGATTGAAAACCTTGGCAAGGCGGAAGCCGCCAACCTGGCGGAGGAAGCCAAAGCCGCCGCGCAACTCGCTGAGCAAGCCGCTCAGGTAGATCCCGGGGCTGCAGCGGCCCTAGAGCAGGCGAAGAACGCCGCGGCTGAAGGAGCCGAAGCCGCGAAGGACGCCGGCAAGGCCGCGGACGCTCAAAAGGAAGTGGACCGGCAACTCGAACGGGCTGCCGCAAACCTCGCCGCCCGTGAACAGCAGCTTCGCAAGGACCGGGACATCGCTGAAGCGATTGCCCAACTCGCCAAGGATCAACAAGTCGCCCGCGATGCCATTGCCAAGGCAGCGGAACAATTGGCCCAAGCTGCTGGTGAAAACAAACCCAGCGAGGGGAAGCCTGCTGAAGGTCAACCCAGCGAGGGGAAACCCGCCGAAGGTCAGCCCATGGGCGAAGCGAAAGCGCCGACCGCCGAACAGGTTGCCGCCGCTCAGGCCTTGCAACAAGCAACGCAGGACTTCGCCCAGGCCCAGCGGGCGACGGGCGAAGGTGCTGCCGAAGTCTCCGGTCAGGAAGAGGTCGCCAACAAGCCTGTCAAGGAAGGGCTGGAAGCAGCTTCGAAGCTGGCCAAACCGATGGGTGAAGCATTGCCGATGGGCGAAGCGAAACCTGCTGGTGAACCGACGCCCGCCGGTGAGGCTAAGCCTGCAGGAGAGGGAAAGCCCGCTGGTGAAGGTCAGCCTGCAGGCGAGGGACAACCGATGGGTGAAGGCCAGCCCATGGGAGAAGGTCAGCCCATGGGAGACGGTCAGCCCATGGGAGAAGGCTCTCCCATGAACGACTTGGGAACGGGTCTCGTCCCCAATGCCCCGGAAGCGACCGCCGAGCAAATCGCGGGAGCCGAAGCGCTGGAGCAAGCCGCCCAAGTCGCCCAGGCCGCTGAGGCTCAAGGCAACCCCATGCCGGGTAGCAAGGGCAAGCCAATGCCCGGCCAGGCCAAGGGCAAGGGGGAACCTGGCAAGGAACCAGGGACCGAGCCCGGCAAAGAAGGAGAGCCCAAGCCGGGCAACCCCAGCCAACTTGCGAAGAAAGGCGGGGCTTCCGATAAGGGAACTCCCCAGGAAAATCAGAAACAAGAAAAAGGTGAGCTGCAGCTTACTCCAGCAGCCCAAGGAGACAGCAAGGGAGAGAAGGAAAACCAGGACGCCACCGCAGCTGCCCAGAAGTTCGAAAAGGAACCCTGGTTCGCCAAGCTGCCGCCATCTCTCCGGAGCGCCATCCAGTCCAAGAGCCGAGGCAAGACGCCGCGCGGATATGAGGAGCGGCTGAAGCGATATTTTGAAAGCGTGGAGTAAGGAAAAGTCCTCGTTCCCACGCTCTGCGTGGGAACGCAAGGCTTTCGACGCTCTGCGTCGTGCCGAGAGGCCGCGGAGCGGCGAATACGTTTGGTCCCACGGAGACCGTGGGACCAAGAACAACTTTGAACCCCTAGACCCAAAAACGACCCATGGCCGATATCAAAGAACAAGACGATGTAGCCGCCGTGCAACGGTGTGAGAAAGCCTATAACCGCCTCCGCGATGAGCTGTCGAAAGTCATCGTCGGGCAGAGCGAAGTCATCGAGCAGGTGCTGGTGGCGATGTTCGCTCGCGGACACGCTCTGCTGGAGGGTGTGCCCGGCTTGGCCAAGACGCTGCTGATCAGCTCGCTGGCCAAATCTTTGCATTTGACCTTCAAGCGGATCCAGTTCACGCCCGACTTGATGCCGAGCGACGTGACGGGAACCGAAGTCATTCAGGAGAATCCGGAGACACACGAGCGGGCCTATAAATTCCTGCCGGGGCCGATTTTCGCCAATATGCTTTTGGCGGACGAAATCAACCGAACTCCGCCGAAGACGCAGGCCGCCATGCTCGAAGCAATGCAGGAACGGCAAATCAGCGCCGGTGGAAAAGTCCATCCGCTCCCTGCTCCGTTCTTCGTGCTCGCCACGCAGAATCCGATCGAACAGGAAGGCACCTATCCGCTGCCCGAGGCGCAGCTCGACCGCTTCCTGCTCTACGTGAAGGTCGACTATCCGAGCGGAGCCGAAG
>CAYUJE010000029.1:0-29746 GCA_964444865.1 uncultured Pirellulaceae bacterium
TCTCCCCGTCGCGCCGCTGGCGTTGGATATCCCAGGGTCTTATCCACCAGATTGAGTAGCCGCTCGCCGGAGAAATAGCGGCGGAGGTTGTCGCAAGTGAGATTCGTCGTGTCATCGGCCCGGCGGCGGGATTGAGCGCCGACGTGGGGGGTGATGATGACATTGGGAAGGTCCCAAAGGGGGCTGCTCGCCGGGAGGGGTTCGACTTCGGTCACGTCGAGGCCGGCTCCGGCGAGGTGGCCGGAAGTAAGGGCGGCGACGAGGTCGGTTTCGTGGACGACTTCGCCACGCGCGACGTTGATGAGAATAGCACCCTTTTTCATCCTGGCGAGTTGCTGCTCGGCAATCATGTGCCGCGTCTGGGTGTTAAGCGGGACGCAGAGGATGACGATGTCGGACTGGGTTAGCAGGAGGTCAAGTTTGTCGGCAGGCCAGATTGCGTCTACCAGACCATTAGCACTGTCAATCTCGCTCGGGAACATGTCGGTAGCAATGATCCGCGTCTTGAACGGTCGCAAAACCTGAGCGATGCGAGTGCCATTACCGCCAAGGCCAACGATACCAACCGTCGAGCCATGCAGGTCGAGCGTGGGGCGACGGATGAACTCCTTTTTCTGAGCCGCGCGAAAGAATGTCGGCAAGCCGCGAATCAATCCCAGCAGCAGGGCCAGAGTCTGTTCGGCAACCTGATCGGCAAACAGGCCGGAAGCGCTCGTCACCTGAATGTCCGACGCAATCACTTCCGGAACCAGGCAATGGTCCAGCCCGGCTGCGGACGACTGAATCCACTTCAACTGTCCGCTGCGAACGACCTCGGGCCAGGGGACTGGCACTTTGGCATGGCCGCAGAAAATGTCCGCCGTCGGCAACTCAGCCGCAATGCGTTCTTGCCCGGCATTGACGACTTCGGTCCCCGGCGGGCAAGCAGCCACGATCTGAGCATAGTGGCGACTTTCGATGGGGTAGCAGAGGACGATGCGCATGCAGGGGGGCTGGGGGCTAGGGATTGGGGACTGGGGCAGAGGAGGAGCGGGCTTTTGAAGGACTAATGGCTCCGGAGATTTCTTCCCCAGCCCCTAGCCCCCAATCCCCAGCCCCTTCTTCTTCCGCGTTGACAAATTCTAACACCAGGGGTAGGGTTGCTTGCAGAGGATATCCCTACCAACTTTATGAATGAAATCTCTGAAATTCCGCCCGCGGAAGATGCCGATGTGCCTGCGGATGTTCCCCCTTTGGACCTGCTGGCTCGCTGCGAGCGGCGGCTGGGGTACATTTTTCACGACAAGCAGATTCTCCGCTCGGCGCTGACGCATGCCTCCGGGGCCGAGCATCGACTGGCCTCCAACGAACGGCTGGAGTTTTTGGGGGACGCCATCCTCGGCTTTATTGTCTGCGAAATGCTGTTTCGGCAGTTTCCGCAGTACCTCGAAGGGGATCTGACCAAAATCAAATCCGTCGTCGTCAGCCGGCAAACGTGCGCCAAAATCAGCGAGGCCCTAGGGTTGCAGGAGTTTCTGATTCTCGGGAAAGGGATGACCACGCACCCGACCGTTCCGCCGTCGCTCCTGGCGGATGTGTTCGAATCGCTGGTGGCAGCGATGTATTTGGACGGCGGCGATGCGGCGGTTCGACCGTTCATCAACGCCTTTATCGGCCCTGAGGTGGAACTGACAGCGGCTGGAGAACTGGGGGGAAACTACAAGTCTCTGCTCCAGCAGCTCGCTCAGCGAGAATTTTCGAACACGCCTGTCTATCACCTGGTTGGCGAGCGCGGTCCCGACCACAGCAAGTGCTTCAAAGTGGCCGCCCAGGTCGGCCCCGAGCGTTACGAGCCCGCCTGGGGACGCAACAAGAAAGAGGCCGAGCAGCGGGCGGCCTGCAATGCGCTCTCGGAAATCAAAGGCGAACCGCCTCCGTATCTTTCGGAATGATTTCCCTAGCCTCACGCGGACCGCCTGGAGCTACAGAGCCACATTGGCAAGGCGGAAGATCCCGACCAGCAACAGCGCCAGGCAAGTCATGCCAATTAGCGCGGAGCGTTGCACGGGAACGGCAATCACCAGGAGCATAAAGCTCGCGCACCAAATGTAGTAGGCGACATACAAGTCCGTCGCCATCACCAGCGTCGTCCACGGCCCGACCATCGCCAGGCAGCTGAGGGTGGAAAACACCTGGCCGCGTTTTCGACACAGACGCCAAATCAAAAGTGGCAAGAGCGCCTGGAGCACATTGGCAACGTCGATGCTGATAATCCACGGCCAGCCGTAGAGTTCTACAGTCGAATCCGTTACAAACATTGCTTGCACCGGTCCCAGAAGATAAATCCAGGCCGCCTGCCAGCCGTAGATTTGAAACGAGCCAGTTGTGCAGGGCGTGCAGAGCGATACAAGAAAGGTCACCCACGCCAGACCGAGGAGCACGAATTGCGTCCGACCGGTTTGCAATCGCTTCAATGCTCCCAAGTGGCTGAGCAACGCGAGGCCAAGTCCGCAGGTCACCATGAGCGTCTGCGGCCCCAGCCAGGTGGCAATGCCCAACATGGCGGCAACGTACGTCATTAACCCCAGCAGGTGGCGAATGCCGAATTGCCATTTGTGGTTCTCCGAAACGGCCGCCAATTCGAATGGCGAGGGTTTCGGTGGTCGTTCGTCGGCGTCGGACATTGCCAAATTGTAAGCGGTTCGATTTGACAGGCGCAGTAATTTCCCCTCAGAATAGAGATCTTGGCCGAGCCATTTATTCTTCCCCAGAGGGAGATTGCGATGAGATTCTCCGCATCACGCCCCTTTTCCGCTGGGGTCTGTCTAGATTCTCTGCTGGCCTTGACTTTCTTGTGCCCTACCTGTGTTTTCGCTGCCGAGGGGGAACTGGAGAAGGAGTTCCGCGCCGCCCAAAAGGGGATTCAGTCGCAAATGAAGAACAAGAACCGCGAGACCCGTCTCGCGGCAGTCAGAAAGGTCGAGGCGTATCCGGTCGTGGATGCTGCCAAGTTGCTACTGCTCTCCGGCTTTGGGAACGGTGATGACGAAGTCCGCCGGGCTTCCTACCAGTCGCTTCTGAAGTTCAAGGAAGACAAGGCGATTGGCAATTACCTTGCTCTCTCCATTGAGAAAGATCTGAAACGGGGGGCCGTGGACGAAGCGACCTGCGGGGCGATGGGAGTCCTGTTGGCGTCCACCCATCCCGATGTTGAAAAGCAGGCGGACCAATTGTTGTCACAGGCCGCCAGCATCACCATGAACAGCAGTGGCTTGCTCTTGCTGGTGACGGTGGCGGACGAACTGGGAATGCAGGGGACCGAAGAGAGCATGGAATCCTTGCTCAAGCTCAGCAAGCTTCCGCTCTTCGCCAAGCATTTTGCCTTTCGCCGCGCGGTGATGCACGGGCTGATGCGAGTCCGCCAGGTGGAGGCAGTCACCGCCATCGTGGACATGCTTGCTTCCGCCCAAGGGGAGATCCGCTCCGATATCGTGCGATACCTCACCGCGATCACTGGCGAGCCAATCGGTGCGGACCCCATGCTGTGGTCCAACTGGTGGAAAACGAACAGGGCGACATTCAAATTCCCCGATCCGGCCAAGCCACTGGTGGCTGCCAAGGCCAACCTTGGGCCAGCCGGTGGCAAGTCCTATTACGGCCTCCCGTTGGCGAACCGGATGGTTTTCATCATGGACACCTCCGGAAGCATGCGGGGGGCCCGCATCGATGCTGCCAAGCGGGAACTCATCAAGGCAATCGCGGAACTGCCGGAAACGACCGAGTTTGCCGTAATTGCCTTCAATATTCGAGTGACGGTGTGGCAGCCCAAGCTCGTCCCCGCCACCCCCGAGAACAAGGAGGCGGCTGGGCTGTTCATCGTTGCTCAGGAAGTAGCGGCACAGACCGCCTCCTACGACGCCCTTGAGGCCGCGATGACCTTCGACGCCGAGGCCATCTACTTTCTCACCGATGGAGCACCCTTCGGCGGCAAGGTAACCCGGCCGGACCAGATCGTCACCGTCATCACCAAGCTCAATCGCCTGCGGCGAATGACTGTCAACACCATCGGCATTGGGGTGGGGGCGAACGGGAATGTGTTTGATGCGTTTCTCAAAGCCTTGGCCGACAATAATTACGGCCAGTACATCCGGGTGGACCAGTAACCGGCTGCGGGGCCGACTTTTCCCCGTGTTTTTGCGGCCTAAATCAAGCTGGATTATCTGGCGGATATATGTGAAGATAGCCTCCCGCGCTGAGCCGTGATGCGCCATTGGAATGATCGTCGGGACCTGCCCAGGGAGGGGCTGCCATGGAATTGCCAAGCCGAGAAAAAGGACAAATCCTGCTCCCCGCGGGAGAGATGACCAGCATCCGCCAGCGATTGCGACAGGTGGCTTCCAAGCATGACCTGACGACGGTGATTGCCTGTGCCTTCGACCATCGGACCCGCATTCTCCCTTTCATCTTCGCCGATATGAAGATGGTGCCGGCGGGAGTCCGGGCGATTGGCTCGGCGCTCGTCGATTCCGGTTTTTCCAAAACCCGAATTGTGCTGCAGCAGTGGAACAAAAAGTTCTCTCCCAAGCAGATGCGCCTGGACGGAAAAATTCCGGACATGTTCCTCGTCTCCAGCATGCACTTGCACTCCGCGGAGTGCGACCGGCTGATTCAGGAAGCATGCCAGATTGAAGCCTCGCAGCGGCCGCTGATCATCGTCGGCGGGCCGCGAATCATTTATGAGCCTTGGCACGTCTTCAGCGCGGATCCCAATCATCCTTGGGCCGCCGATGTCGCCGTGACCGGCGAGGAATACGTCCTCCTCAATCTCCTGGAAACGTTGCTGGCCATGCGAGCGACTGGCGAATCGATGCGCTCGGTGTTCTTGCGAGCACGCGATTGCGGGGCGCTCGACGAAATTCCCGGTCTCGTCTACAGCCGCAGCAGTTCGCCCGAAGGGCCGGCAGAGGAACTCGTCGATACGGGCATTCAGCAGCTTGTGGGTGACTTGAACGAACTTCCCAGCCCGGTCATCGGCTATTCGCTGCTTGAACCCCCCAGCCGGATAGCAACACTTGGGCAGCACGCGATTCCGGCCAACCGCGTTCGCCGGCACTGCCTCGTCTCCTCCATCGTTCTCACGGTCGGCTGCAAATTTCGCTGCTCTTATTGCCCGATTCCCGCCTATAACCAGCGGACGCACCGGGTGAAGACGGGCGAGCGCATCGCAGATGAAATCGGGGCCATCGCGTCCACGTACAATATCACCAACTTTTTTGGCACCGACGACAACTTTTTCAACGACACCAAGAAGACGCTCGATATTGCCGAGTCCCTGGCACGCCGCGTCACCGCCGGCAAACGCCCCTTCTGCAAAATCCAGTACGGCACCGAAGCCACCGTGCACGATACCGTCCGCCTCAAAGAGCACCTGCCACTTATCCGCCGGTCCGGCATGGCCGCGGTCTGGATGGGGGTGGAGGACCTGACCGGCTCGCTCGTGAAAAAGGGACAAAGCGAAAGCAAAACGATTGAGGCGTTCGCGCTGCTGCGGGAAAGCGGCATCTTGCCGGTCCCCATGATGATGCATCACGACTCTCAGCCGCTGGTCACGTTCCGCAGCAACTACGGCCTGCTCAACCAGCTTCGCACGCTCCGCAAAGCGGGGGCGCTCTACATGCAGGTGCTGATGCTCACGCCGTCGCCGGGCTCCAAATGGTATGAGGACACCTACACCTCGGGCCTGGCGTTTGACAAGGTTGACGGGAAAGAAGTCGATCCCTACACCGTGGACGGCAATTACGTGGTCGCCTCCAAGCACCCGCGCCCTTGGATCAAGCAACTCAACTTGCTCGCCGGCTACACCTACTTTTTTAACCCGCTGCGGATGCTCGGCTCGCTCGTTTGGTCCGGGTCCAATATCCCCTTCGCCGATGCCGAGACGCGCCCCGCCGAAGAGGTCGCCCAGTTGAGTTCCTTCGACAAGTTCCGCCGGTTTCTCTTCCGCAAGGCCCGCGCTCACTTAATGGACGCCGCCATCCAGGGCGTTGCCATGGTCGGCCTGTATCACACTTATCGCCGCACCCTCGGCTGGGCCTGGAAACTCTTCCGAGGCAAAATTTCCCCCGCCACTGCTGCTCCAGCCAGCCGCATCCCCATGCGGAGCGTCAGCGGCGGAATGGCCAGCCATGCCCTGCCGGGCACGAAACTCCCCCTGAGCGTCGGCACGAACAACCTGCTGCAAATCGACCGCCCCCAGCCGGGTGCAGACATCGCCAGAGCGGCATGATGTCTTATCAGGTCAACGGATGGGCTAATTCCGCGACGGCGTTTCGGCACGCCAAACTTGCCTGGCGTTAAAGAGGTCGCGGGTCCTTTGCGAGCATTAAGTTGACCCCCAAGGATTTGAACCTTGACTAACTGATTCAGAGTCAGTCGTGCTACCATTACACTAGGGGTCAGAGCAACCTTAAAATACGTTACGTCTTAGGCTTACAGCGGTCAAGGGCAGTGGTCCGTTGGCGGTGTTGTCGGCGATGGGGAAGCCGGGGATGGGGGATGATTCGTAACACTCCTTCCGCTAATCTGAAGAGCAGTTGAAGTCAGCTTGGGTTCGGCCTTCGCAATGAACTTATTGTTTTTTTGACACCTTTTGAGCAGGAGTTGATGATGGGACGCTACGCGAATTGGTTGATGGGAATTGCGGTGATGGCGGCGTTTTCGGGAGCTTTTTGGGCGGGCCAATCCGCCGGGGAGGAAAAAGTGATTGGGGACGTTGTGAAGAGTGAACGGGTTTATGAGCTGCGGACCTACTACTGTCTGCCGGGTCGGTTGGAGGCGCTGCACAAGCGGTTTGCCGACCACACGCTCAAGCTGTTTGAAAAGCACGGCATGAAGAATGAAATGTACTGGACCCCCACGGATCCGAAACTCAAGGACCACGTCTTGATTTATGTCGTTTCGCACGACAGCGTGGAAGCCGCCAAGAAGTCTTGGGATGCCTTCCGCACGGACCCGGAATGGCTCAAGGCCCGGGATGCGTCCGAAAAAGACGGCAAGATTGTGGAGAAGGTGGAAAGCGTCTACATGACCGCCACGGCTTTCTCGCCGAAGAAGTAAGAAAAGTGCCTTGACATGGCAGCTTCAAGCCTGCTCCGAGCGAATACGACCTCAAACCCCTCCGCAACCTGCCTGAGTTTCAGGAACTCCTCAAGGGAAAAGAAATTGACCCCGATGGTAAGGCGAAGACTGGAGAAGGGGGAGAGACGAATCTGGGGAATTCTGGCAGCAAGGACCTGACTTTGCCAGGTCGATTTGTTCAATTGTTTATGACTCGGGGGGAGGCGACCGTTTTGTGCTGCGCGGAGCTCCGTTGGATCGCGAAGGTTTTTGTGGCCAGGGTGACTGGAAAACAGGTTGTATTTCGGGCCCGACTGAATGAATCAAGAAAGGCCTGTTTGGAGCCACCTATGAATCAAAAATGGCCGGCATATTGCAGCGCAACCTTTTAAAGGACAAGGAGATGTGACGACAGGCTGCATCACGGGTGCGGTCGAAAATGGGAGCGTCAATACGTGAATTAAAACAATACTAGCGAGGGGGGCGAATCACTTATCACCCTGATGGCGAGATAGAACGAAGCGGAAGTTGAAGCTTGCCTCCGAAACTCAAGATTCAATTCAAGGATTGAGGGAAAGGGGTGGCGGAGAATGGCCGATTGCGCTGCCCGTGGAGGAGTGATCCGCCGATTTTTCCAGAACGCAGGTATCCTTTTTCTCGCCAGGGGAATTAGACTAAAGGGTTAATCACCAGGTTTTGTTCTCTCCTCCCTTCGAGGAATTTGCCATGTTGCGCCGCCATCTTCTCCTCTCCCTTGCCGCTTGCCTCACCTTGGGATTTTCGCCGCCGGCGATCTTTGGCCAGGTCAGCAAGCAAGGACTCTTGTCCGCCGAGGGGGCGCAACGGGCCGGCCTGACCCGAATGTGGTTCACTCATTTGGAAATGGACAGTTCGCGGGGAAAGATGCAGGGTGTTACTCAACACGTTAGTAGCACGCAGGCGCACACGGTCTTTGAAGTCACCTTTCAAGGCAGGAGCTACATCTTCTCCGAACGGGACCTGGATGCCTTTGGCAATCCCGTGGGCGTGGAGGGTGCCAAAGAAGCGGCCGACAAAAAAGTCGCCGGTTTGACGCTGGCGGCAACCCCCGCGGAAAAACCCGCTGCTGCCGCCGATCCTGCGGCTACCCCCGCGGATGCGAAACCAGCCCCAGCCGCCGAGTTGCCCAAAGTCTCCATGCATGTCATTCCTGAAATCACTATTTATGCGACCTCGGAGCGAGGGCTGGTCCATGCGATCGATGGTGAAACGGGCAAGACCAAATGGGCCAGCTTTGTTGGGGACCCGCGATTTCCGACTTCCAACTGTGGTGCTTCGGACGACGTCGTATGCGTCTTCAATGGCTCCAAGATTTACGTTCTGAAGGCCAGCGACGGCACAGTGAACTGGGAAAAATCGGTTCCCGGCGCTCCCGTGCTGGGTCCCGCCGTTTCCGAAGACTATATCTTCGTCCCCCTCATCAGCGGCAAGGTTGATGTTTTCCAGGTTGGTTTTCCGAATCGGGCTGCTTCCACATTCCGCACCATGGGGCGTCCCACCACGCAGCCGGTAATTCTGAATCATAGCGTGGCGTGGGCGACGGACCGCGGGCATGTCTATGTGGGGAGCGTGAATGATGGCAAAGCGAAGTATCGCGTTGAGACTAAAGACAACGTCGTTTCCACGCCAGGCTTTCTGCCGCCGGACAAGATTTTTGTCACTTCGCAGGATGGTTATCTTTATTCGGTGCGCGAGACGCGTGGCGGCATCAACTGGCGTTTTTCCACCGGAGAATCGATCTCCCATGGCCCCATTGGTGTTCGCGACACCGTGTATGCCATTGCCGACAGCGGAACCATGTATGCGATCGATGCAGAAGCCGGTGTGGAAAAATGGACCACCTCGGGTATTCGCGGCTTTATTGCGGCCACCGATGACCGGCTCTATTGCACTGACATCACCGCCAGTCTGGTGGTGATTGACTCTCGTTCTGGCAGTCGAGTCGCCAGCATTTCCGCACCCGAGTTGGAAGTGCGGATGGTAAACACGGAGACCGACCGCATTATCGTGGGAACTCCCTCGGGATTATTGCAATGCTTCCGGGAAATCGGCCGTAAGTGGCCCGAGGTCCGCATGATGCAAGACAGCGGTCCCCGCAAAAAGGCAACTGTTGAAATTAAAGAAGAGGGTGGCAAAGCCAAGCCTGCGATTGACGATTCCAAGCCGGCCGAAGACGATCCTTTCGCCAGGCCGGCTGGCGGTGCCAAAAAGCCCGCGGCTGAGATGCCCGCGGATCCCGCGGATCCCTTCGGAGGCAAATAGTGGCGATTGTCGATGTCCATAGCCATACCTGGCGTTTTCCGGAGGACTTTAATGACGACTTCCGCCGCCAGGCAAAACGCGCCAAAGCGGGCGTGGAGATGGATCTGACCGTTCGCTGGGAAGACTACGAACGGCTGTCGGTCCCCGATGTGACGACGATTGTCTTCGGCGGCAAGGCTCGGCTGAGCGGGCTTTGGGTGGACGATGCCTACGTCGCGAAGTATGTCTCCGCTCATCCCGAAAAGCTGATTGGTTTTCTTGCCGTCGATCCGGCGCAAGAAGGTTGGGAACGCGAGCTGCGTGTTGGGCATCAGGAATTGGGACTGGCCGGCATCAAACTGATGCCAATGTACGGTGGCTACCGGCCGGACGATTCGCGGCTGGATCCCCTATGGCAATATGCCAGCGACCACAAGCTGCCGGTGCTTCTGCACACCGGCACCACATTCATCGCGCAAGCTCCGCTGGAATGTACGCTTCCCAGACATCTGGACGTGGTGGCCACGCGCTTCCCCGATGTGAAAATGATATTGGCTCATCTGGGCCATCCGTACGAAGGGGAATGCATCGCCACGATCCGCAAGCATCCCAATCTCTTTGCGGACATCAGCGCTTTGCATTACCGTCCGTTTCAGTTTTTTCACAGCTTGATGCTGGTGCAGGAATACGGCGTTTGGGACAAACTCCTTTTCGGCACCGACTATCCCTTTACCAGCGTTAAAGCCACGCTCGACGGGCTGCGCAGCCTCAATTACATGGTCGAGGGAACCAACCTGCCGCGGCTGAACGTGGAAGCCATTGAACGGATGATTCACCGGGACAGTTTGGCCCTACTAGGAATTCGCAAGTCGTAGGTTGGGATTACGCTAGTTTCTCCAGGTTCCATCCCTGGCGATATTCCCGCTTGATGAACTTGTCCGCCTCGGGTGCGTTCGGGCATTTGAGCAGAGCGGGGTTCCACTCAATTTTTTTGCCGACGCGATAGGCCACATTTCCCAAATGGTTGGCCTCCGTCAACCAGCCGGAATATTCGAAGTTGCAAGTGGTTGGCTCGCCCGTTTTACAGGCGTGAATCCATTCGGCATGATGCCCCTTCGACGGCGGAATGAAGGGTTCGGGGCGTTTGAAGTCCTTAAACTTTTCTTCCGGTAATAGCACGTGCTTGCTGTAATCGGATAGAAGCATTCCGCTATCGCCAATGAAAAGAGCACCGCTGTCCCACTGGGGGATTCCCTTGGTCTTCCAGATTTCCGGCTTGTTGATGCCTTGATACCAGGTGAGCTTTACCGCGGGCATCTCGCCGCGTGGACCATACTCGTAGGTCGCCTGCATCGAAGCCGGTGCCAGTTCCGCATGGGGCGGCGGGCCGGCGGCTTCGATGGTGAGCGGCGCTTGCAACTTGAGGGCCCAGAAGGGGAGGTCATTCCAATGGCTGCCAAGGTCGGACATGGTGCCGCTGCCAAAGTCCCACCAGCGATACCATTTCGGCCCAGGGAAATAGACATTGTTAAACGGCCGCTCCACCGCAGGGCCAAGCCACAAATCCCAATTGAGTCCGGCGGGGATGGGGTCCGCCGTTGCCGGGCGATTCTGCACGGAGACAATATCACCGTACTTCTTAGCGTCTTCCGGACTTTGCAGCCCCCAAGCGCGGCCGACCCATACATGGGCTTCCCTCACCGGGCCGATGGCACCCGTTTGAATCAATTCCACCACGCGGCGGTAGTTATCCATCGCGTGGATTTGAATCCCCATCTGCGTCGCCACCTTCGCCTTCGCGGCCGCTTCCCGAATGAGGCGGGCCTCCCAGATGTTGTGCGTCAGCGGCTTCTCGCAATAGACGTGTTTGCCAAGCTGCAACGCCGGCAATGTGGCGAAGGCGTGGGTATGTTCGCAGGTGCTGACCACCACCGCATCAAACTCTTTCTGATTGTCAAACAGCCGGCGGTAATCCGTCTCCTTCCTCGCCTTTCCATGTGCCGCCGCGGCCTTGTTCAAATTGTTCTCGTTGACGTCGCAAACGGCCACGATATTTTCGCCCGCCACCGATCCTAGATTGCCCCCGCCTCGTCCACCCACGCCAACGCAGGCAATATTCAGCTTGCTATTGAGATCCTTCCCGCGAAGAAACGCCGGTGCTCCCGCCAGGAATGCACCCGAGGCAACCGTCGCGGCGGAAGATTGGAGGAAGCGGCGGCGAGAGAGAGAAGTGCGAGTCATGGAATCCTCGTGGTAATGAACGGGGGAGAGCAAGCCTGGTCACCTGGACTATAGGGTAGGAGCTTTTCCCACTGCGTGTCAAACAGGCAGCGGGAAAAGTCCTTCTCCGGTTCCTTGGAAGACTTTGGTTTTGGTGTAGAATCAAGAAGGTGGAAGAGAGTCTCTTTGGGAGCCTGAAAATGTCGCTAGTAATTCCTGATGCTGTTTTGAAGCAGGCTGGGCTTTCTGAAGTCGAGGGGAGGATTGAATTCGCTTGCCGCCTGTTTGCCGCTGGAAAACTAAGCAAATCCACCGCCACCCATTGGCTTGGCCTGTCGCGAACTGAATTTGAGGAAGAATTACTCAAGAGAGATTTGCCCCTGACGATTTACACGGCCAAACATTTGGAACAGGATTTAGAGGCACTTCGAGTGGGTAGCTTCTAAACATTGTTATGGCTGCTATTGTTAGCGACACTTCCCCGATTAGAACACTGAACCATTTGGGTCGGATCGACTGGCTTCAGTCTCTCTATAAGGAAATCTGGATTCCTCCCGCAGTGGTCGCGGAACTGGAACACCCGCCGTCTCGACTTTCGCCAATTCCCGTTTCCAGCATCTCGCTGTTGCAAATTCGAGCCCCGGTTTCGGCGGCCCGGGTCCATGAGTTGTTAGTTTCACTGGACCGAGGTGAAGCCGAGGCTATCGCATTGGCCGAGGAACTTCATGCCGACTTGATTCTCATGGATGAGTTGGACGGTCGAGAAACAGCCCAGCGATTGGGTATTCCCGTTACAGGAACTTTGGGAATATTATTGCGGGCCAAGCAGCAAGGATTGTGCCCAGAAATTCGCCCGCTTCTTGGCCAGTTACAGTCCGAGATAAACTTCTTTATTGCCCCTTCATTGCTGGCGTCCGTTTTGAAAACCGCTGGAGAATAGACTTGAAATAGCATTCGATTCACATTGAGTAAAGAATAATCATTCACCTCTCTTCCTTAAAGATTTCACAATGCCCCCCATCGATCTTCGCTCCGACACCGTCACCCGCCCCAGCACCGCGATGCGGCAGTTTATTGCTAATGCCCCCGTAGGGGACGACGTGATTGACGTCGATCCCACATGCGACCGACTGCAAAACCTTACGGCGGAACTGCTCGGCAAAGAAGCCGCGGTATTCATGCCCAGCGGTTCCATGACGAATCAGGTGGCGGTTCGCATCCACTGCAAGCCAGGAGACGAGTTCATCTGCGAAGCCGGCTGCCACATTTATAACTACGAACAGGGTGCCTTCGCCCAACTCAGCGGCGTGGTGTCGCGAACGGTGGAAGGAAAGTTCGGTGTGCTGCATGTGGATCAGGTTCGCGGGCTC
Organism: uncultured Pirellulaceae bacterium; assembly: GCA_964444865.1. Lineage (GTDB taxonomy): Bacteria > Planctomycetota > Planctomycetia > Pirellulales > Pirellulaceae > SXOA01. Next base: position 12,966 of record CAYUJE010000029.1, read on the forward strand.
ATTCGCCCGGATAATGAGCACCTGCTTCGGACCCGGTTGATCTGCCTGGAGAACACTCACAACCGCGGTGCAGGCAAAGTCCAGCCCTACGAAGACGTGGTCGCCATCTGCGACTGGGCGCATCAGAATGGCCTCCGAACGCATCTCGACGGTGCTCGCCTCTTCAACGCGGTCGCGGCAACTGGAATCGATGCCGCCAAATGGAGCCAGCATTTTGACACCGTCAGTGTCTGCTTCAGCAAGGGACTCGGTGCCCCCGTCGGCTCGGCACTGGCCGGATCCAAGGAAGCCATGAAGGAGGCCCGCCGTCATCGCAAGCTCTTTGGGGGCGGCATGCGGCAAGTCGGCATCATCGCGGCGGGGGCGCTATTCGCCTTGGAAAACAATCGCGACCGGCTGGGGGAAGACCACGCCAATGCTCAGATTCTCGCGGAAGCCATTCGCCAGACGGACGGACTCACTCTCACTCCCGATGTCGTTGACACCAATATCGTTATCTTCCGCGTGGAAGAAGCCCTCGGCACCGCGGCGGAGTTCGCCGCGGAGTTAAAAGAGCAGAACCTCCTTTGCTTCGCCATCGGCCCCACCCAGGTTCGCCTCGTCACCCACCTCGATGTCAGCCAGGCCCAATGCTCCGCCGCTGCCGAAATCATTCAGTCCACCGCAGCCGCAATGGCGAAGGGGAATCGGAAAGCGAAACTGGTGGAGGCGGCGTATTAAGCCGTAATCAAGGGATGCCGGAAAACGGATTGGAAACGACTACAGTGCCATACTTTTGTCCTGAGGAAAGATCTTCGGTTTGAAGCGTCGTTACGCCAACTTCCATACAAGCGGCAAGTAGCAGACTATCCCAATGCGAAAGACTGTGTTGTGTTGCCAAGCTTACAGCACGATAAAGAACTGCTTCTGTTGGCAGAATGATCGGAAACAATTGGCGAATTCGAAGGAGCGGCCCATTGATATCGGGGTCGCTCAGTTTGCCTTGCTGCTTCAATTTCTTCAGAACTGCCAGGAACTCGACGGCAACCTGCCACAACAGAACCCCTGTGCCATGCGAGTGAAGATTTCGAACGAGGTCTTTCGCGACTTGTTGCTTTTGCGGATGACCGTCGTCAACCATGTAGACGAGTACATTCGTGTCAACCGCAATCATACAGTTCCTCGCGTTTGAATTTTATGCCTCCAGAATTGATCGGGTTCTTCTTCAAATACTGCTCTAGATCCTCGAAAGCATCCGGGCAATTGCTGGCCTGTTTTAGGATCGGCGATTCAACTTGCAATGAAACGCGGCTGCCATCGGGAAGCGGCAAAGGAGCGTCCGGGTGCAGAACTCCCTGAATGTATGTTGCTTCAGTATGTGTGGTCATATTCGTTCCCGGAGAACTGGGTGATAATTGTTATGCTTTATTCTGCCTTCTCCTCTTCATCCGGTCAATCAAAACCGCCCCGAGGATCACCATTCCCAGCACCACCATCTGCTTCTTATCGGTCAGCTGAGCCAGGTTCATAGCGTTGCGGATGACGGCGATGATCAGCGAGCCAATGAGAGTGCTCGCGATTTTCCCTTCGCCGCCGGAGAGGGAGGTGCCGCCGACCACGACTGCCGAGATGACCATGAGCTCATATTGAGCCCCAGTCAGCGGGTCGCCAGTGGAGAAAATGGAGGCGGGAATAATGCCGCCGAGTCCCGCTAGGGCGGCGCAAGCGACATAGGCTAAGGTTCGTACGCGGGCGACCCGAATTCCGCTCAGGAAGGCCGCCCGTTCGTTTCCGCCGACGGCGTATAAATGCCGGCCGTAGACCGTCCGAGTCAAAAGAATATGGGCCACCGCGTAAAGGGCCAGCATCAAGAGGACCGTCAACGGTACACCGAAGAGCTTGCCGTGACCAAGAGCCATAAATGGGCTGGGAATGGGCAGTTTGTATCCCTTCTCGTTTTCACTGATGATAAACGCCAGACCGCTGCAGCTCATCATCAAGCTGAGCGTGACAATAAACGACGGCACCTGAAAACGCGTGACCATGACGCCGGTAAACGCCCCGATCAGACTGCACAGGCCAATCGTCAGCAGGCAGGCGAGCCACATATTCAGCGTCTGCACCCAGCCACTGCCGCCAAGCTTAAGGATGATGGTCGCCACGATGACGGAGGCCAAAGCCATGATGCTGCCTACCGAAAGATCGATCCCGCCGGAGATGATGACCAGCGTCATGCCGATGGCGATGATTGCGATAATGGAGACCTGCTCCACGATATTCATCAGGTTCCCGGCCAGCAGAAACGTCGGCCAGTAATACGCCTGCGGAGCAACGACCTGCATCTTCTCTACGAGCGGCGAATCGTATCCCTTCGGCTCCAGGACCGTTTGTGTGGATGCTCCCAGCGATGCAACCACAACGTCAATCCGCTCACCATTGGCGATGGCTGCCTTGATCGCCTCTTTTGTATCCGACGGCAGGCCGTTCACCGCGACCACCACTTTCACGCCGCGCCGCCTCAAACTCTCTTCCACCGCCCTCACGAACACCCGCTCACCATCATTGGGGAGCCCCACCACGAGAGCCGCTTCTCCCGGATGTGCCGCGGCCACCTTCGCCGCCAGCCGATCCGCCGTCCAACCATCCGTTGGCTGCTGCTTGGCAATCGTGGCGAGGCTGCACGCCACGCAGAGCAGCAGGAGCACGCCGAGCATGCCATAATCGAAGAATAGAGATCGGAGTTTGTTGCCCATGTTTGAAACTAAAACGCGGGACTACTTCAACTCCGGATCCTTCTTCCCATCCGACCGGCGATAGAGCGCCGTGGGGATAAGCTGCTCCTTCTCGACTTTTTCGCCGGCAAAGTACTTGAGAATCGTCTGCATCGTCATCTGTCCGATGCGGTCGGGATACTGAATGGGGTCGGCAAAAATCTTGCCCTCCTTGATCGCCTGCTTGCCTTCTGGCTGACCGTCAAAGCCGATGATTTTCACCTGATCAGCTTTGCCCGCCTTTTTCAAGGCATTGTAGGCACCGATGGCGGAAGGATCGTTGATCGCAAAAATGCCGGCCAGATCGGCGTTCGTCTGCAGGGCGTCCTGCGTGCATTTGTAGCCCAGGTCGGTGTCCCCTTCTCCCGCCAACTCCGAGACGACTTCAATCTTGCCGGTCTCGCGCCCCTTGTTATGTTCGTCGATGACTTCGCGGAAGCCTTTCACCCGCAGGAGGCAGGACTCCGCCTTTTTGAAATGCAGAATCACCACTTTGCCGCCGGATTCGCCGAGAGCCTCGATCATCGCTTCCCCCGCCTGCTTGCCGCCGGCAAGGTTGTCGGTGGCAATGTGGGAAACGACTTTTGCCTCGGGATCCAGGCACGCCAGGTCCGCAGTGAAGACCGGAATTCCGGCTTTGTTGGCTTCCTGAATGACCGGGCCAATGCTGACGGCGTCGGTGGGGCAAAGCACAATCGCGGCACATTTCTTCACGATAAAATCCTGCACCTGCCGCCGCTGTTCGTCCACTTTCATATCGCCATCGGTAATGATCGTATCATAGCCGGCCTTTTTGGCCTCGGCTTCAATGTTTTGGGCGATGACTTTGAAGAACGGATTGCGCATCGTCAGGACGGAAACGCCGATCGTCCCCTTGGACACCGGCTTGTTTTCCGCCTGTTTCCCGGGATCGCCGCCACATCCCAGGCAAAATGCCGCCAGCGCGGCGAAGCAGAGCCAGCGATAGCCCACTCGGGCCCGATTCTCGACTTTGTTCGAAATCTTCATAATTGGGTCCGCCTTGATCAGTCTTTCCCGCTGGAGATGGAAGCCGGCAAACTATGCTTGCCAGCACCGGTATCGTACCAACTTGCGAGGGAGAACTCACTAGGACCGCTAGCCGCGTTGACAGCGGGCGGGGGGAAATCCAAAATGGGCGGTTTGGCGGCGGAAGGCCCGCCTCTAGGACAAGCCAGGGTGCTTGTCCGATTCTGTTTTTGGACCTGCCGCGTTATTGAATAACTCCACTACACTTTTCTACTCTGGGAATTCCTGCATTGCTGCAAGCCGTTCAGAAGGCCGATGTGTTGATCGAGGCGATGGGCTGGATTCGCCGCTTCCGGGACAAGGTTACTGTCATCAAGCTCGGCGGCAGCGTGATGGAGGACGAGAACGCGCTCCGGCACACGCTGCTCGACATCGTGTTTATGGAAACCGTCGGCATGCGGCCTGTCGTCGTTCACGGAGGGGGAGCGGCTATCGATCGGGCGATGGATGCCGCGGGGTTGGTACCGAAAAAGATCAAAGGTCGCCGTTACACCGATGATGTGACGCTCGAAATTGTCGAGAAGGTTTTGGCTTACGAAACGAATGAGCGGATTGCCAGGCAGATCGAAGAACTCGGTGGGCGGGCGATGCCGCTGAATTTTCGCTCCACGAATGTCCTTTTCGGCGAACAGATCACGTTGCCAGGGGACAACGGCGAGCAGATCGACCTGGGCCATGTCGGCAAAGTTACCCGCGTGGACCGCGGCGTCATCGAAAAGCTTTGCTACGCCGGGCAAGTCCCCGTGATCCCTTCGATGGCGATTACCGGCGCTGGTGGCAAGCTCAACGTGAATGCCGACACAGCCGCGACAGCCGTGGCACAGTCGCTGGGGGCGGAAAAGCTGATTTACATGAGCGACGTCAACGGCGTCCGCCGCGACAAGAAGGACCCCGATTCTATTATTCACTCGCTCACGGATTCGGAGGCTCGCGAACTCATCCGCATCGGCGTCGTCGATTCCGGTATGATCCCCAAGGTCGAAGCCTGTCTGGAAACCCTTGACCGTGGCGTCCGCAAAGTCCACATCATCGACGGCCGCGTCCGGCACTCGCTACTCCTCGAAATCTACACCACTACCGGCGTCGGCACCGAAATTGTGAAAGCCGCCTCGTAGGATAGGCTTCCAGCCTGTTCGAATTTGATCATTGCCTCAACTGCGAACCTATTTACTATCAAAAACGTCCTCATACTTTCACCTCGCCCCGCGCCTCGCGGGGCGTTATTGCTTTAGAGCAATTTGAATTTAGCCGGGCTGGCTAGAAGCCTGCCCCACGAACAAGGAGAATCCCATGCCCCAGACTGCCGGCCTGAGTTCCGCCGAAACCGTGGAACTCTTCAAACGCTACGTCATTGGCAACTACAACCGCTACCCGGTCAATCTGGTCCGCGGCGAAGGCTCGCATGTCTGGGACAGCGAGGGGAACCGTTATCTTGACCTCTTTCCCGGCTGGGGATGCAACCTGCTGGGGCATTGTCCGCCGCATGTGGTGCGGGCGGTGCAGGAGCAGGTCGCGACGCTGATTCATGTTCCCAACACATGGCACATGGACGTGCAGGGGGAATGGGCCCGCCTCCTCTCGGAGCGAAGTTTTGGCGGGCAAGCCTTTTTCTGCAACAGCGGCACCGAGGCCAACGAAGCCGCCATCAAGCTGGCCCGCCTTTACGGCAAGGGAAAGTACAAAATCATTACTTTCACGGGCGGATTTCACGGCCGAACGCTTGGTTCCCTCACCGCTACCGCCCAGCCGAAGTACCACGAGGGGCTCGGCCCGCTGGTCGCCGGCTTCAGCTACGCCCCGCATGGCGATCTTGCTGCGGCGGCAAAGCTGATTGATGAAGAGACCTGTGCCATCATGGTGGAACCGATTCAGGGGGAGGGGGGCATCCGGCTACCGCCAGAAGGTTTCCTGCAGGGCCTCCGCAAACTGGCGGATGACAACGGTTTGCTCCTCATCTTTGATGAAGTGCAAACCGGTTGCGGGCGAACCGGCGAGTGGTTCGGCTACCAGCATTTTGGAGTGACGCCGGACATCATGACGCTCGCCAAGGCCCTGTGCGGTGGCATTGCCGGCGGTGCTTTGCTCACCACGCCACAAATTGCTCCCAGTCTCAAGCCCGGCACGCATGCAGCCACCTTCGGGGGCAATCCCATCGCCGCCCGGGCCGGCATCGCCGCGATTGAGATGATTGAGCAAGAAAGCTTGCTCGATTCCGCCAAGCAACTTGGCCAACTCTTCGAGCGCCGCTTCCGCAAGCTGCAAAAGGAATGCGACCTCGTTACCGACGTGCGCGTCGTTGGCACGATGGTCGGCCTCGAACTGGCGGTCGACGGGACGCCGGTCGTCAAAGCTTGCCTCGACCGCAAGCTGCTCATCAACTGCACCCACGGCACCGTCATCCGCCTGCTGCCGGCGATGAACCTGCCGGAGGAACTGGCGGAAGAAGGGTGCGACATTCTGGCGGAAGTGGTCAAAAGTTTGCCGAGGCAGTAGGAAAGTGGAAATCTCAAATCTCAAACAATCTTGAATTTGGAAATCGTGCCAAATTCTAAACGGTCTGAGTTTTGAATTTCCTCTTTTCCGACTTCACGATTGTTTGAGATTTGAGACTTCCGATTTGGATTTTATCCATGAAACACATCCTGACCCTCTTCGAACTTACCACCGCGGATATCGAGCGGATCTTCGCCATCTCGAAAGATCTCAAGGCCAAGCTGGCTCAGGGCATTCGTGAGCCGCTGCTCCCCGGCCGCGTGATGGCGATGATTTTCGAGAAGCAGTCGCTCCGTACGCGGGTCAGCTTTGAAACGGGGATGGCTCATCTGGGGGGCTCCAGCCTGTTTCTCGGACAGGATGTCGGCTTTGGCAAACGCGAATCGGCCGCGGACTTTTCGCAGGTTTTGAGCCAATATGTGGATGTCATCGTCTGCCGGACGAATGCCCACGCCAAGATTGAAGATCTGGCGAAGTACGCCACCGTCCCTGTCATCAATGGCCTGACGGATTCTGCCCATCCCTGCCAGGCACTCACCGATCTATTTACGCTCGAAGAGGTTCACGGCAAACTTGCCGGCAAACGGCTGGCGTACGTGGGGGACGCCAATAATGTCGCCAAGAGCCTTGCCATCTGCTGCGGAAAGTTAGACGTTGAATTTGCAATCGCAGCACCCGCGAAGTATCAGTTCGATGACGCTTTTCTAAGCGAGCTGAAGCGGGAAGTGCCGCAGGCGAAACTCTTCCAGACCGCCAATCCCGCGGAGGCGGTGAAGGGAGCCATCGGCGTTTACACCGATGTCTGGGTCAGCATGGGGCAGGAAGCCGAAGAGGTGGAGAGAAAGAAAGAGTTCGCCGCTTACCAGGTTAACGCCGCGCTTATGAAGCAGGCCGCCGCCAATTCCATTTTTCTGCACTGCCTTCCCGCCCGCCGCGGCGAAGAAGTGACTAGTGACGTCATCGACAACTCGCAATCCGCGGTCATTCCCCAGGCCGGCAACCGGATGCATGTGCAAAAGGGGCTCTTGGCGTGGTTACTGGGGGCGAAAGTCTAATCATGCGATCAGCGAACGAACTTCGACCCGTCAAAATTAAGCGCGGTTATACCCGCATGTCGCCGGGAAGCGTCCTCTACGAAGCGGGCAACACCGTCGTCCTTTGCACAGCCAGCGTGGAGAAGAAGGTTCCCGACTGGCTCGCTGGCAAAGGGAAAGGTTGGATTACCGCCGAATACAACATGCTGCCGGGCAGCACCAGTCCGCGAAAGCCGCGGGACAAAGGGGGCAAAGTGGACGGCCGCACCACCGAAATCCAGCGGCTCATTGGTCGGAGTTTGCGGGCAGTGGCTGACTTGCAAGCGCTCGGCGAGCGGGCCGTCAACGTCGATTGTGATGTGCTGCAAGCCGATGGTGGAACTCGAACGGCCAGCATCACAGGCGCATTCATCGCGCTCGTCGATTGCATCCGCAGTTTTCAGAAGGATCTGCCGGACCCTAAGAAATTCCCGCTCACGGGAAGCGTGGCGGCAATCAGTGTTGGTATCTGCGATGGCAAACCGGCCCTTGATCTTGATTACAAGCAGGACGTCGATGCGGATGTCGATATGAACGTCGTCATGACCGGCAGCGGTAGGTTTATTGAAATTCAGGGAACGGGGGAAGAGGCGACGTTTGGAGATGACGATCTGGCGGCGCTGCTCAAGTTGGCGAAGAGTGGCATTCGCGAGTTGACGGCGATACAAAAGAAGGCTTTGGGAAAGGCCTGGCCGTTTGCGTAGCCGCACGCGGCCCGCGTGCTGGCTTTTTCGATTTTGCGCGGCTTTTGTGGGAGCAGAAGCCGACACGCGGGCCGCGTGTGGCTACGCGAGCAACTCCCCAATCGCTCGCCCCGGCCGCACAAACGTCGGCCTACCACTCATATCCGGCAGCGTTTGATGCTCCGGAACACCCAGCAAATGGTAGACGGTAGCAACCAGGTCCACCGGCGCGACGGGGTCCGACGCGGGAAACGCTGCCTGCTTATCGCTCTTGCCATAGACTATCCCGCCACGGACGCCGCCACCGGCCAGCACCGTGGTGAAGCAGTTGGGCCAATGGTCCCGCCCGTCGGCTCCCGCGCCGGCGTCGCTGTTACGCTGGCCGACTTTGGGAGTGCGGCCAAATTCCCCTGTCCAAACAACCAAGGTTTCGTCCAGCATGTTCCGCTCCGCCAAATCGTCGAGCAGTGCCGAAAACGCCTGGTCCGCGGGAGGCATCAGCCGCGACTTCAAATCGATGAAATTGCGGCTGTGGGTGTCCCAAAGGATGCTGACGTTCTTGATCCCTTCGCTGGGCCAATACACCGTCACCAGCGGAACACCCCGTTCAACCAATCGCCGGGCTTGCAGCACTGATTGGCCGTGGCAGTTCATTCCGTAGCGCTCCCGGACTGTCTGCGGCTCTTCGGCCAGGTTGAACGCACCCTTTTCCGTGGCCGCACTCGTCAGCAGTTGAAACGCCCGCTCATTGTTCTTATCGCGCGCCAAAATATTCGGCGATTGCCCCTGCCGAAGTTGCTCGTCAATCTCCTTGAGCAGTTTTCGCCGGTCTTCCAGACGCGATACAGAAAGTTCCGGCCGCAGGATCATTTCCGCGACCCGATAATTCTTGCCGATGGGGTCGTTATCAATCGTCAGCGGGTCGAAGACCGGCCCGAGCCAGCCGGCGAACTGTCCCTGGCTCGATTCCAGAAATCGCGGCACGTCGTTCTCAATCTCCGGCTTGGGCCGCAGGGAGACAAATGGCGGCAACACTCCTCGCCCACGTCCGAGCTTGGAAAGGACTGACCCAATGTTCGGCCACTGCATGCGGATTTCTCCGCTTTGGGCGGGAGGCTGGCCGGTGAGCAGAAAGCTGGTGCCGGTGGTGTGATCGGCATTGTTGTGGGTCATGGAGCGGACAATGCAGAGCTTGTCGGTCCGCTGAGCAAGCTGCGGCAGGTGCTCGCAAATCTGAATTCCCGGAACTTTGGTCGCAATCGGCTTGAATTCTCCCCGGATTTGCTCCGGCTGATCGGGCTTCATGTCCCAGGTGTCTTGGTGAGCCGGTCCGCCCCACATGAACAGCAGAATGCACGCTTTGGCCTTGCCAAACGTCTTGTCGTCCACAGCGGCTGGGGACTTCCCCGCCAAGAGCTGCGGCAGAGTGAGACCCAATAACCCCGCGGACCCCGCTCGCAAGATCGCCCGCCGATTGGGGCCGAGTGAGGTGCGAATTTCTTGGCGGTCAGGAAGAAGCATGAGTTCTAGAGTAACCCACGAGCGCCGCCGGGTGCAAGATTAGCATCTTTCCAGCGCTGCTAGGAACCGGAATTTGCGACATTCGGGTCTGTACCCTGCGACACTGGCAAATCCGCCTCTCGTTTGAGGGCGTCGTGCACCTCTTTGCGATGCACCGGGACGGTCGAGGGGGCTTCAATTCCGAGTCGTACTTTGTCGCCCCGAATATCAACAATCGTAATGACGATACCCCCGTCGATAACAATCGACTCATCGCGCTTCCGTGACAAAACAAGCATGCTAGCACCGTTTCCTGAGAACCCGTTCACCTTACATCCGCAAAAATTCTAGGGGGATTCGCAAAGTTTTTCGCCACTTTCCGCAGGTCCGTCTGCATTCTAAGAATTCCCCTGTTTGGGGCATAATTCAGAATTCGACATAAACCTTTATTTAGACAGTACTTACGACTCGTCATGGTCGCTCGCGCCGGCCAGGAAACCCGGTCCCTCATTTCCCGCGTACCGGCACGACTAAGTAGACATTTAGATTTCCAGGGCTAATCCCGGGCCGCTGGTCGCATTGGCAACCCCCAACGTTTACATTCTCGGGTATGACACGCGCTTCGCTCTGGCTTTCTGCCCTGCTGCTCTTCCTCCACCAGGTCGCCGTTCCGTTGGAACCGCTGCCGGATAAGTTGGTCGTCCTGACGTTTGACGACTCGTCCAAATCCCACTTCACAGTCGCCCGGCCGGTGCTGCTGAAGTACAAATTTGGGGCAACCTTCTTCATCACCGAGGGCTTCGATTTCAAGGACAACAAAAAGGACTACATGACCTGGGAGGAAATCGCCCAGCTTCATAAGGACGGCTTCGAAATCGGCAACCACACGCGGGACCATCTGGGATTGTCGAAAGAGAACGTCCCCAAAATTGCCGAGCAGTTGCAGGCCATCAACGCTCGCTGCAAGGAACACGGTATTCCGCCCACGACTAGCTTTGCCTGGCCAGGGAACGCGCTGTCGATGGAAGCGCTCGATCCGCTTCGCAAGGAGGGAATTCTGTTCGCCCGCCGCGGCGGCGCGCCGGAATACGAATACAAGGAAGGACGCGGCGTCGGCTACGAACCGGGTCTCGACCATCCGCTCCTGATTCCGAGCGCCGGCGACGCCCGCCCGGATTGGACGCTCGACAACTTCGTTGCCGCCGTCGAAAAGGCCCGCTTCGGCCGCATCGCCGTCCTGCAGTTCCACGGTGTCCCCGACACGGCCCACGCCTGGGTCAATTCGACGCAAGAGAATTTCGAAGCCTACATGAAGTATCTGGCCACGCATGGCTATACCGTCATTGCCATGCGCGATTTGGCGAAGTACGTCGATCTAAATGTCGTGCCGAAAGACCCGCAGGGGGCCATCAAGGATCGGCAGGCGCGGATAGCCGCACGAAAGGATTTCGAGAATTTCCGCAAGCCGAAGAACGATAGCGACTTGAAATACTGGCTATCCAACATGGCCGCCCACCAGTTCACGCCGGTTGAAATGTCCGCCGCAACAGGTCATTCCACGGAAGAAATTGCCGCAGCTTTCAAGCGACTCGACATCAGCTCCTCCAAAGCTGCGAGCGAGGGAAAGGACGGCAAGCTGCTTGTCCTTCCTAATCCCGGCGGCCGTCATCCCCGCATCGGTTTCCTCGAAGGGGCCATTCGCCCACAGCGGGAAACCAAAGTGAGCGTCTTCGCCCCCTGGAAAGACGGCGGCTACGCTGTGGCGGACGTGCCGGAAGCCATCTGGGTACAAACCGGCGACAAACCGCGAGAACTGCTCTACCTGGCTCACACGCACGTCCCGACGATGTGGGACAAGCAAAACGTCACGCTCGATCCGCTGGAGTGGACGCCACCCGATGATCGAGGCTCATTCCGAATGGAACGTGTGCTTCCCAATGGCGTTGTCTTTGGAACAATCGTCACGCCAACCGCGACCGAAGTCCGCCTGGAAATGTGGCTCACCAACGGCACCCGCGAGCCGCTCAAGGGGCTCCTCGTCCAGAACTGCGTCATGCTCAAATCGCTCCGCGGTTTTGAACAGCAGACGGCGGACAACAAAGTGATCCAGAAGCCCTACGTCGCTTGCCAGAATCCCGCCGGGGACAAATGGATCATCTCCGCCTGGGAACCGTGCGTCCGCCCGTGGGGAAATCCTCCTTGCCCCTGCCTTCACAGCGACCCGCAATTCCCCGACTGCGATCCCGGCCAAACCGTCCGCATACACGGTTGGTTGTCGTTCTACGAAGGGAAAGACCTAACAGCTGAGTTGAAACGAATAGACGCCACGAAGTGGCAAAGTAGTCCGCTCACTCCGTGAGCGGACATGCCGGCATACGGAGTGTGCCGGCTACTATTCGCCAATAATAGGCCCTCACCAGCGAATCCCTCTTATGATCATCTCCGGCTTATCAGGCAACGAAATCTACTGTCTCGCCCAAAAAGGGCTGGTTCCCGGCAATATCGTCGTGGGCAACAGCGTGCAATCGCTGGGGTTCTTTGGCGGAATTTCCAGCAGCTTCAAAACGCTTTCCGGTGGTGAGATTACTAATCTCACGCAGCTCATCACCGAGGGACGGCACGCCGCCATCGGGCGGATGGAGAAGGAAGCTTCGGACAAAGGGGCTCACGGCGTGACCGGCGTCACGTCGGAACTCAAAAACCTCAGCGGCATGCAGGAATTCATCGCCGTCGGCTCCGCGGTCAGCGGCCTGCAGCCGACGACGCTGTTCACCACGGCCTGCTCCGGCCAGGATCTTTATTGCCAGCTCGACGCCGGCTATGAACCCCGCCACTTCGTGATGGGGAACATCGCCTACGCCCTCGGCGCGGGGCGCGGCCTCATGGGTGCTCTCCGCGGCTTTGCGGGGGGCGAGGTGGTGGAATTCTCGCAGATGTACAACCACACGCGGCATCTGGCCCTGGAACGTCTGGAAAAGGAAGCGGTGGAGCGCGGGGCCAATTCGGTCGTCGATATCCAAACCAAAATCCTCCCCATCGGCGTCGGAGCCCGCGAGATGCTGATGGTCGGAACTGCCTCTTTCAATCCGGCACTGGGCAAAGGCCCCCGGCCGGTCACCAGCGAACTTACCGGAGAGGAGTTGTGGAACCTCACGCAAATCGGCTATCAACCCCTCCGGCTCCTCCTCGGCACCAGCGTCTATTCCCTCGGCATCAGCCGCGGCATTGGGGCATTTTTTAGCGGCCTGTCGCGAGGAGAAGTGGATAGCGTTACGCGGCTCATCTACGACGCCCGCAATAACTGCTTGGGGCATATCTACCAGGAAGGAACTTCGATCGGTGCGGACGCCGTCATTGGCGTAAAGGTCTTCATCCACGAAATCGGCAGCAGCTTCGTCGAAGTCATGGCCATCGGCACTGCCATCAAAAAGAACCCCGCCGTCCGAACCCAGGCGGAGCAGCTCATCCCACAAGCCGTCATCCGCGACCGCGACACCTTCATCGACGCCACATTCCAACAGCCGGGCCGAGAGCTGGAACGCAAATAAATGGAGTCGGCTTCCAGCCTGCTCTCATTGGTGTCCCTTCCGAACTTAAGTGCCCCCTCCACTGCCGAACGAGAATCTCTTCCCGGGCGGAGCCCGCAAAAGGTGGTCACGGGGACCGTGTGATTTACAAACCCACGGATGCTGTTCTCCAGCCGCTGTTCGTCCACAGAGGCCTCCGCCAATGCGGATCCTTCGGCGCGGCGCGAGGCTGGCACTCCCCAAAAACCGGCTCTGCGCCGCTATTTCCTAACAGGCCTTCGCCGAGGAGAAGATATGAAATTCCGTGGCAAATGAGAAATCAATAACGCTGACTCGCTGATCCATCAAGGGCGACGAACGCATGCTGGTCAGATCCCGAGCCGTTTCCTTGGTCGATTTGCCCCCTTATCATCAGAGCCATGCTGTCCGCTTGAGTTACGAGCGAACAATTCCGCCGCGCGGAGTGTCAGAGTAAGATTCCCGAATCCGGCCATTGCCGCTAAAACAAAAATCCCTTTTCATGACCACCGAACATAAATTTCAAGTCAACCTGCGGGGAGTGATCGACCTGCTCTCCGACCATCTCTACAGCGGGCCGCAGGTCTACCTGCGGGAGCTGCTGCAGAACGGCGTGGATGCCATCGTCGCCCGCCGCAAGTGGGAAAGTAGTCCGCACACTCCGTGTGCGGACATGCCTGCTCACGGAGTGAGCAGGCTACTAATGGAGCATGTAGGTTCGATACTCTTGGAGATCATGCCCGCCGGTAAGACGAACCCCCCGACGCTGATGGTCCAGGACGACGGCATTGGCTTGACCGAGGCGGAAGTCCACGAATTCCTGGCGACCATCGGCCAGTCCAGCAAACGGGAGGCCTTGAACCGGGATGATTTCATCGGCCAGTTTGGCATCGGCCTCTTATCCGGGTTCGTCGTCTCGGAAGAGATCGTGGTCGTCACTCGCTCGGCCAAGCCGGATAGCCCAACGATTGAATGGCGGGGACGCTCCGACGGAACTTACAAAATTCGCACGATTGATGTCGATTCCGCTCCGGGGACGCAGGTTTATCTGCGGGCCAAAGAAGGCTCCGAGGAGTTTTTCTCGCCGGAATACGTCCGCGACACCGCCACGCACTTCGGCTCGCTACTGCCGATGCCGATTACCGTCGCTGCTGGCAAAGAGAAGTGGAAGATCAATCAGACGCCACCATGGGAGGACGGCGATTCTTCCGGCGAAATGCGGCGGGATCGGCTGCTGGAGTATGGCCGGCAGATGTACGATACCGATTTTCTCGACGCCATCGAACTTCATTCACTCGCCGGCGGTGTGCAAGGTGTTGCCTTTGTCCTGCCGCATGCAGCGACGATGACCGCTCGCCACGGCCACCGGGTTTATCTCAAAAACATGCTCCTTTCGGAAGCGGCTGACAACCTGCTGCCGGAGTGGGCCTTTTTTGTGAAGTGCGTGGTCAACTCCACACAGCTCCGGCCAAACGCCGCCCGCGAATCTTTCTACGAAGACAGCCGACTGGCCAACACGCGGGACGAACTTGGCTCCTGTCTCAAGGCCCATCTCATTCAGCTCTCCAAGGAGAACAAAGACCGGCTCAACACGATCATCGCCTGCCACTACCTGCCGATTAAGGCCCTGGCAGTGGAGGACGACGAGTTCTTCAAATTGTTCATCGACTGGCTGCCGTTTGAGACGACGTTGGGACAAATGACGCTCGGCGAATATCGCCAGCGGGAAAAAAACACCATCCGCTATGTCCCTTCGCGGGACCAGTTCCGCCAAATCGCCGGCGTCGCCGCGGCTCAGAAGGTCTGCATCATCAACGCGGGCTACACCTACGACGCCGAACTGCTGGAAAGACTCCCCGAAGCCTTCGCCCGCTGCCGCGTGAAGAAGGTGGACGTGAACGACCTGGCCCGCAACTTTGATGAGCTGTCGCTGGAAGAGCGAGAAGCCGCCTTCGACTTCCTTCGCCTCGCCGACGTCGTCCTCCAGCCGTACCGCTGCTCCGCCGACCTGCGGAAATTCGAGCCGGCGGAATTGCCGACCCTCTACACCGCCAACGACGCCGCGACGTTCCTCCGGAGCGTGGAGCAATCGAAGGAGGTCGCTGACGAACTCTGGTCCGACATCCTCGACGGCGTCGCCGCCGAACCGGCCGCCGGTGCGTTCGCCCAGCTTTGCCTGAATTACAACAACGGACTCATCAAACGCCTGACCCAAATCAAGAACAAGCCCCTCATCCGCCGCGCGGTGGAAATGCTCTACGTCCAGGCCCTCCTCCTCGGCCACTACCCGCTCAAAGCCCAGGAAATGTCCGCCCTCAGCGATGGGCTCCTGGGGCTGATTGAACTGGGCCTGGCGGCGACGGAGAAGCAGAAGGAGAAGTAGCCGTGAGCCGTGAAGACTTAGACCGACTTTGGAACGAAGCCCAGAACTTGGATGCTTCACCGACGAAAGTCGCCATCTTGGAGGAGGCGGTGCGACTTGCAGACTCACTCCGTGACCTGGAAAGAGGGTATCGGCTCCGCGAGGAATTGGTTGAAGCGGCAACATTTAGCGATTTCGACGATCGGGCACTCGTCGCATTTTCCTGGTGTCTGGCTCAGAGCGATAATGACCCTGACCGATTTCCCGTGGATGAGCTGTTGTGGCGGTATGGCAACTGGATCCTGTACGAAATTGCGGAAAATCCTTATATCCCACTCGAGAAAATTCGTGCGCTGCAACGCGACTGTGAGGCGCGATTGCGGCGAAGAGGCTTTGGCCTGAACTCGTATTACGCAATCCGCATGGGACTTGCGCAGTCAATGGGATTTCGCAAGGAACGAGACAAGTTTAAGAAACTTTGGCGACATTCTCAGACTGACGAATTGAACGATTGCAGCGCTTGCCAGCTAGATCTGCTGATTTTCGTTTACGCGTGCGAGAAACAGTACGCGAAGGTAATTGAAGCCGCCTCGCCGATTCTCTCTGGTACGCTTGGTTGCAATCTTGTTCCACACAATACATTCGGAGATCTAATCGATTCGTACTGGGCCCTTGGCGACAGAATCCAGGCCGAGAAAATGTTCAGTAGTGGCTATAGGCTTGTGGCCGACGACCGGAATTCGTCCTGGATCATCAGCGGTCTGCTCAATTATTTAGTCCGCATTTCTGACATTCACAGGGGATTGCAACTGGTTGAGCGGCATTTGCCCTGGGTGGCCAAGTTCAATAACTTGGATGCCAAGGCGACGTTTTACTCCCGAATTGCAAACTTTTTTGATTGCCTGGAGAGGGAACGTCCGCAGGTGCAAAAGGTGCGAATTCCTCGAAGCCTGCCGTTTCATAATCAGGATGCTCGATACGCGCCAGCCATGCTGGCGACCTGGTTTCGCGAGGAGTCAGAGAAAATCGCCGCTCAGTTCGATGCCCGCAATGGCAACAACTATTATTCCTGGAATCTTGCCAGCACACGGGCGGAAGTCCTAGGAATGGAGTATCCCGATTATAAAGAGCCGCAGCAGCAATACTGCACTGACGATCAAGAAGCGACGGAACACGCAACCATGAATCGGCCGGAGACGACGCCATGAGCCGCGAGCAACTTGAGGAATTGCAAAGCGAAGCTTGGGGGCTGGAAGCCTCTCCGGCAAAGGTTGCCATTCTGGAGCAGGCGGTCAAGCTGGCCGATTCACTCGAGGATCTCGACGAAG
>CAYUJE010000030.1:0-29255 GCA_964444865.1 uncultured Pirellulaceae bacterium
CACGGAGTGAGCGGACTAATATGTAAACATGTCCAAGCAGCGTCCCAAAGAGAAACCAGCCGCGACTCCCTCGCTGGCTCAGCATGTCCCCGGCATTCTGCTGGCGGCGGTCGTTGCCCTCTTCGTCGCCACGCCTATTCTCCCCAGCGAAGCGGCCACGCCCGAAGGAACGCATTCCACGCTCGGCATGCTTTGGTGTCTGCTCCTCGGCTGCTGGAGTGCAGCGGCGATTGCCCAACTGGTTCCGCCTCTGCGGCTGGATTGGACACTGATTGCCGGGCTGGTCCTGATTGGGCTCCACTCTCTCAGTGCGGTGGTCATGGGGAACAGCGGTGGTGGTCGGCTGGCGCTCAACACGCTTTGGGTCTGGGTCATTTATGGTATCGGGGCATTTCTGCTGCGGCAACTCGTTACTTCCGCCGTGCAAGGTCGGGCTGTCGTTGCCGTGATGGTCGCGCTGGCCCTTTGTCTTTCCACACACGCTTATTTCCAATACTTCGTCAGCCAACCAGCGTTTCAGACGGCCTACAAAGCGAATCCGGAAAAGTTTTTGCAAGAAGGAGGCTACAGCACGGACAAGAACTCCATGGAGCGCAAACATCTGGAAGACCGCCTCTTTAGCCGCGAGCCTCTCTCCACATTTTCGCTCACTAACTCCCTAGCCGGCTTTCTCGCTCCTTGGCTCGTCATTGCCGCCGGAATTGGCCTGGGTGAAATCAACCGGGCTGGAAATCGACGCGTGCTTGTCGCTGCTGGCCTGGCCGCGCTCTTCATGGCCGGCTGTCTGCTCCTCACCAAAAGTCGCACGGCAATTCTCGCGGCTGGATTCGGGGGATTCCTGCTGGTGCTGTACGGCCGCCGAGGCGGACTCAAGATAAGCTGGAAAATTCCGGCCATAGCGGCCGGGTTGCTCGTGCTGATTGGACTGGGGGTTGTTGTCGCGGGGGGGCTCGATGCCGAAGTGCTCAGCGAAGCACCCAAGACCTTGCTTTACCGTTTTCAATACTGGCGTTCCAGCGCCGCCATGATTGCCGACCATCCGCTGCTGGGAGTCGGCCCCGGCCGCTTTCAGTCTTTCTTTGCCCGATACAAGCTCCCCGAGGCGAGCGAAACCGTTTCGGACCCCCACAACTTTCTGCTGGAAATCTGGGCCACCGCCGGTACACCCGCCTTGCTCGCTTTGCTTGCAATGTTGACCGCATTCGCGATGGAATTGTGGCGACGCAGTGAACCAACCGGCATAGCCGCCTTCGAATCCGCCGAAGACGGCTTTCCCTCTCGAACCAAGTCCACCCAATTGTCTCGTTCCACGTACGATTCCGCGTTTGTCTATGTCGGTGCCTTCATCGGTTTCGTTCTCGGTATCGCCCTCTCCTCAATGGCGGGGTACTTGGTGCTTTCCTCGAACACGGGGGGATTGATCGGTCTGGTGCTGCTGGGCGTGCCCGCAGCGGCAGTGTTCCTGTGGGCTTCCAATGACTGGGTGTATCGAGGCGTAATGCAGCCGGCTTTGCTCGTTACTGGCCTGATTGTGCTCGGAGTCAATCTGCTGGTGGCGGGTGCGGCCAGCTTTCCTGGCGTTGCGCAAACGGCCTGGATCTTGATTCCCCTCTCGCTTGGATTGAAAGATGAAAATACGAAGCGCGTGCTCCGACCAGCGAGTTCCATCGCTGCGGCGGTAGTCAGCATCGTTTTGTCGGTCGCCTGCTATTTCACCAGCTATGCTCCCGTATTGAACAGCGTCCTCCCCATGTCGGCTGCGGCAGACATCCCCTTTCAATCGACGGATCAACTTGCCGGCCACTATGCTGCCGCTGCTGCTCGGGATCCCTGGGCCGCCACTCCCTGGGAATACCTGGCGGAAACCAGGCTCTCGGCCTGGCTCCGCAACGGATTCGCGGACGACCTGGCGGATTTCAAGCGGGCTGCCGAAGAATACGCCCGTCACGAAGCCCCTTCGCTTCGCGCTGCCCAAAGCCGTGCTCGCTGGTATTTGCAAATCTATGCCCGCTCTCAAAACCCAGCCGATTTGGACGAAGCTTTGGCCGCATCGCGCCTAGCTGCGGAACGCTCTCCCAACAGTGCATTGGTCCATGCCGACCTGGCCGCTATCTGGAAACTGGCCGGCGACGATTCCGCTGCTCAAATGGAAGCTGAAGAAGCCCTGCGACTGGATAAACTCAATCCCCACGAAGAATTCAAGCTGAAAAAGCACCAACTGACGCAATATCATTGGACCGAAGCTGCAAAGACAGTCACCCCCTCCTCGCGGCCCGAGACCACAGAACAAACAATGCTGGAAATGCGTAAAGGTTTGCGGCCAAAATAGTTGTTTCCGCAGTTGGGCTTGGCAAAGACCAAGGAATTGGCGGAAAATGTTCGGCTTGTTGCAAATACCCGGAGTTGAAGCATGAGAATTGCCATCCTCGCCCTGATCGCCCTCGCCGTCGGCATTGGAATCGGTACGTATATCTCGTCGCAAGAGTTTTCGGGTGAGCGGCTTCCCTCCAAGATGACGCTGGCGGTTATTGCCGAACGGGACGTGGCTGCTCCCAGCGTTGGCCCCAAGGTTTTCGTCGAAGGGGGAGAAATTCACGATTTCGGCACCATGGACCGGGGTGCCTCCGGCAAGCACGATTTTGTGTTTCGCAATGTCGGTACCGATCCATTGTTAGTCAGGATGAAGGATAAGACTTGCACCTGTACGGCCGCCCTCGGGGGTGGAAAAGAGTGGGAAAAAGGCTCTCAGCAAACAATTCCTCCCGGCGAAACATTCACATTGACCTTAAGCTGGGTCGTCAAAACCGCCATGCGAGAATTCTCGCAGTCCGCGGAATTTGAAACCAATGACCCCCGCCGCGACATCATCCGCCTCTTGGTCCATGGACGGGCGGTCGAGGCGATTGAGTGGAGTTCTGAGTCGCTGCGGATTCTGGATGTGACGGCGGATGAGACTGCCGTTGGAAATGTTTCCCTGCTTTCCCACCGTGAACAGGAGTTGAAGGTCGTTAGCCATACTTGGGGGGATCCAAAAACGGAGGATCTTTTCACGGTCGCTTTCACCCCCCTCACTCCCGACGAAGCAACTGCCCAGCAAGCCCGAGGAGGCATCACAGCCCGCGTGGTGGTTAAACCAGGCTTGCCACTGGGAGTCACCCGCCAGATTCTGACGGTCAAAACGAACTACGAGGGCATCGAACCGCAGGCGATTCCCATTGAAGTCAGAATCGTAGGAGACATCAGTCTGCTCGGTTCCAAGGTTTCCTCGGGATCAAATCGTGTTACCCTTGGTGCCATAGATCAAAAAGTCGGTTTGACGCACACGGTCTACTTGCACATGAAAGGTCCCCATCGCGAAACGACCAAAATCGAGGTCGAACGCACCGAGCCGACAAATTCGCTCCAGGCAACCCTGGGTGAGGCGGTGGCTCTCAGTCCCACCGTCAAGCGGATTCCTCTCACCATTGACATCCCCGCCAATGCACCACTGGGCAATTATCTGGGTACCGACAACTCCCAGACCGGCCGCATTTATTTGAAAACGAACCATCCCACCATCAAACAAATCGTCATCCCCGTGCACTTCGTAGTGCGCTAAGGGTTTTGGCACGCCGCATTTGACGCCGAGACTTCACGGAAGAGGCCGCTATGACAACCGCATCGTCCCTCCACCAACTGCCAATGCCGACCAAGGACACGTTCGGCAGCAGACTGAGTGGCATAGTTTCAAGTTCGCAACTCTTCTGGGTGCTGGCCTGCGCGGCAATCGGCTGTCTGACCATTGTTTTTGCGGGCTGCGGCGCACCCCAACCTCCCGCAACTCAGCCTGTCCCCAAGGGAAGTGGCAATGTGACGGTTCCCGCCGAAATGACCACGCCTCCCGTCGCGGGACCCCAGCAGGTGCCGCCGACCGTTTCGCCAGAGACTGGCAAAGACAAGCAAGAGGAGCATGCTCCCCCCAAGGCCGCCGCCGCTGAGCCTGTGCTCTTCAAGGATTGGCCCGAGCCCAAGCTCGTCCTGTTCCTCACCGGCCAGCAAATGGGTTACCTCGAGCCCTGCGGCTGCACGGGGCTGGCCAATCAAAAGGGTGGGATGGCGCGGCGGGCCACGCTGATCCAGGAGCTGCGCGAAAAACGGAAATGGGAAGTTCTGCCGGTCGATGTCGGCAGCCAGATCAAGCGTTATGGCAAGCAGTCGGAGATCAAATTCCAGAAGACGGCAGACGGCCTGCGCAAAATGGGTTACCAGGCAGTGGCCCTGGGAGCCGACGACCTGAAACTAACCCCCGGCGATTTGCTGGCGGCAACGAACCCCGACGACAAGCCCAGCATCTTCACCAGCGTGAATGTCGCGCTGCTCGACCGCACCCTCACTCCCCGCTATCGCATCGTGGAAGCCGCCGGCAAGAAGATCGGCATCATTGCGGTCCTGGGGGATGAAGCCGAGAAGAAACTCAAGGGGGACGAACTGATGCATTCCCCCGCCCTGGAGTCCCTTAAAACTGCCGCTCTGGAAGTGCAGGAGCAGAAGTGCGATCTCTACGTCCTGCTCGCCCACGCCACCATGGACGAGACGCAGCAGTTGGCCAAGGAAGTTCCCATCTTCGACCTCGTCGTCACCTCGGGAGGACTCGGCGAGCCGACCTATGAACTGGCGAAAATCGAGGGAACCAAATCGCTCCTGGCCCAAGTCGGCACCAAGGGGATGTACGCCGGCGTCGTCGGCGTGTTTGACGCCCCCCAGCAACCCCTTCGTTACCAACGGATTCCCCTCGATAGTCAATACGGCGATGACGACGCAATGATCAAGCTCCTGGCGGAATACCAGGCCCAGCTTCAGCAAATGGGGCTCGCCGAACTCGGCGCGACCGAGATTCCCCACGAATCGGGTCACAAGTTCGTCGGCACCGCCAAGTGCGGCGAGTGCCACACGAAGGCGCTCGCCATCTGGGAAAAAACCCCGCACGCCCATGCCACCGATTCCCTGCAAAAGCCGCCCCAGGAAGCGGACTCCCCCCGCACCCAAATTCCCCGCCTGCACGATCCCGAGTGCCTCTCCTGCCACGTCACCGGCTGGAGTCCCGACAAATTCTATCCCTACACCTCGGGATACCTCGGCCTCGAAAAAACTCCCCTCCTGGCCCACAACGGCTGCGAAAATTGCCACGGCCCGGGCTCCGCCCATGTCGCTGCCGAATCGGGTGACGTCAAGCTCGGCCAGGACGAAATCGAAAAGCTCCGAGGCGAGATGAAACTCCCCCTCGCCGGCGGCATTGCGGAACAGCGCTGCGCCAAATGCCACGACGGCGACAACGACCCCGACTTCAGCCACGCCGGGGCGTTTGAAAAGTACTGGAAGAAAGTGGAGCACAAGGGGAAGGATTGACCGCCAAGGCGAGCGGGGGGGCGTCAGCCCCCTGATATCAATCCGCCCTAATTGGCACCCCCCAATACTACTGCCGGATTCAAAAATTCAGGTCCATTTTTTTCGCAACTTACGACGATTCACCTCGCTGTAACTACTTGCTAAAAAGCATGTTGCGTTGATTCGCGCCGCCGTAAGTCTGATTCACGGTTCCATTTCTGATTCATCACGTCAGCTTGGTTTTCAAAACCCCTGGTGGGCCGTTGGCTGGCATTCCAATCCCGCCCAGCGACAAACACGCACTCAGGACTGTCCACCGCAACCGAATTGGAAAAGATCAAACCTCCCGCGCCGGCCCAAGAGCCAGCGCAGAGCGGCGTCGCAATAATACACAACTGTATACATGCCGGTTGGCACCTACAAGCCCCCGCGGAACATTTTCTGCCAAATTCTTGAGAACCTCTCCAGCGGCGAGCGGGGGGCGTCAGCCCCCTGATATTTCCAACCTCTTCCGCCCCCGCCCGAGCTCGCCTCGGCGGAGCGAAGGTTTGGAAACCTGATGGCAAAATGTAGAACCCCGTATACCGCTCCGCCCGGACGAGCCAGACGATCGTGGCGGCATGCAGTGATGGCTGCCAGACAGCCCTGGGGGAACCCCGCCAGTTGCTGGCCGTGCCATTTTATTTTGGGCCGACCATCGCGTCCGGCGCGGGGGACATATTGTCTGTTACGATCGGGAACCGGTCGATCAACAATTTGCGCTTCTCCGCGGGGACCGACTCGATGACCGCAATCAGGAGTCGGCGTTCCATCCCTCTCAACTCCGTCTCCAATAATTTTACTCGTTCCTCCGCAGCTGTCTTGAGGCGCTCGCGCTGTTCCTTGGTGATTCCAAGTTCCTTGCCGAGCGAACCATGCATCAAGCACCAGAAAGGACCTCGCAAGGTGATGAGCCGTTTGCACAATACTTTGCGAATCAGCACGCTTTGGTGGGGCAGAAGCGATTTTTCAAACAACAGGAAACGCTCCTCTGCCCGTTCGCTGTTGATGGTCTCCATTCGATCCGAGTACTCACGGTGGGTCATTTCCCGTCGCACCACTTTTTCATGCAGCCGTATCGTTTCTTGGTCCAGTTCTTTGCTCCGATCAGTAGTCGTGTTTTCCAGCTCGAGTCCTTCGCGAAACTGGTAGCCTAACACCTCCGCGTCTTTCCCAATCGAGCTATCGATGATTGCCAGTAGACGCGCTCCACCCCACCCCTTTGTGAGCAGTTGCATGTTCCCCAAAAGGCCCACGCGAAAGCCGCTGCAGCTGGCGAGAAGATCTTTCACGGCATCCTGCTTTCCCTGCATGGGAAGCGCCGCGTCCCGTGTTTGTTGCAGGAGTAGCTCGCCGCTTTCGACGCAGTGTGGCAGAAAGTCCCCCAGATAGTCGTCCAGTGCCTTCTGTTGTTCCGGGCCGAGGATTTTTCGGACATCTTCTCGCAGCGTTTCTTTCAGCTTAATCCGCTGCTTGAGTAGTTCCTCGCGCTGCTCCGCCAGCACCTTTTCAATGGCGCTCACTCCAGCCTCGCCCAGCTCCGTGGTAAGAGTCTTGTCGGTTCGTATTGCCGGCAGCAGGCCGATTTCAATTGCCCTTTTCCGCCAGAACAGCTGGCTTAGCGTCGCTCGTTGATTGGGAGTGAGGACGGCATAAACCTTAAGTTGCAGGGCGCGACAATCTTGCTGCACCGGGAGATACGCCGCCCGGTAGAATTCATCGTCGCGGGCAGGTTCCGTATCTTTCCAAAGTCCTCGAATCACGTCGTCAAATTTTACATAAACCTCAGCAATCGGCTTCTGAAAGCCCTCCATTTCCTTGCGCTGCTCGGGGGTCAAATCGAGTTCCGATTGCAGCGGTGCGCTCTCCACAAAAAAGGTCAAATCCTCAAGAATAAGTGTGGAGGGGAGTTGGACCGGATAATCTCGAAAAGACGAATCGGTTTCGCCGATGGCTTTGCAATAATAGTAGCTGCTCCCAGGCTGAAGCCCAGTCCGCGCCTGGGCCGAGCAAGCACGTTCCCTGACGGCCAGGGATACCGCGGCAATCGCCACCATCACCATCGGAATCGGCAGGTTGACTATTCGCATGGTTAGCCTTTGAAACCCTGTCCAGATGTAGCAGATTACTGGTGAGTGACCTAGCCGCGTCCCTGCCCCGCACGGGAATTCCCTCGACGGGTATCGTCAACACAACTTTGCCGGCGACGGAAACACGAATTGCGGATTCCGACAGCGACCCCAATTCGTCCACGGCCACCTCGAAAACCCGGGTCTTTTCGGACGGCGCATCGGCCAAAGTACAATGGACGTTGCCAGCAGTGTCCGAAATCTCAATCGTTGGTTCCGTCGCCCCGCTATCCTTGGCCTAGACCACAATCCTACGCTGGATCATCACTATTCGATCTCCCTCGTACTCGACAACTCCTTAAGAATTATCGCGCCCACCAGCCCCCGCGTCAACTTCAGGCCGGATTAGCCTCGCCCCCGCCCGAGCTCGCCTCGGCGGAGCGAAGGCTGGCTAACCGGACAACAGCCCTCAACATTCAGAGCATCCGACCGCACTCATTTTGCCATTTGGTCATAGGCTTCCAGGATGCGTTCGCCGGGGCTGCCGGGGGACCACAGGAGTTGTTGGGAAGAGCGTTCGTCCTCGCGAACCAGACCGGTGTTCGTGAACGTGGTGAGGATGTATTCCACGTCGTTGCGCTCGATGCCGTAGAGGTGGAAATAGGCGGCGTCCAGCTCGGCCCGGAGTTGGGCTCGCTCCTCCTCTTTCCAAATGTGAACGCCGTCCCCCCGCGAGCCCTTGAAATCGCAAGCCTGGGCGAGCGGGATCATATCCTCCGTCGTGCAGGAGAGTTTCAACAACCGCTCACTGATCCAGTGCTCCAAGGTCTTTCGTCCCCAGTGATGTGCTTCGCTACCTAGGCGACGGAAGGGGCAACCTCACGCCTTTCCTAGAAGTAACCGGGGTCATCCGCCGATGCCCCAATCTTGGAGTCGAGGAATTCTCTAGTTTCGGCAATCATCTCTGCTACTGTTCGATGCGGACAATCGATGGTTCCGTCGGTTGCTCCGCAACTGCATGACTGCCATCCAAAGGTCGATGCAATTCCAGGAAAATCATAGTCGGTTTGGATGAGGATGCTGCGGCTATCTGCTGCTTTCAAGAGAAATGCTGAGACAGGTGAGTCCTCCAGCGTGATCTTCATGGAATTTCCCCAATCGGAGAAGGAAACGAATCCGCGGTTGTACGAAGGACAGTCAGTCTGGGCTGCTCCTTTGCAGCGATCACGAAGACCGGCTCGCTACTTCCCCACCGCCCCCATTACCTCATCCGCGATGCTGAAATTGGCGGAGACGCTTTGCACGTCGTCGTGGTCGTCGAGGAGCTCCACGAGCCGCAGGACGTCCTTGGCGACTTCCGGGTCGGTGACGTCGACCGTGTTGGTGGGGATGCGGGTGATTTGCTTCGATTCCGGCTCGATGCCGGCGGCGGTCAGGGCTTCGCTGACGGCCATGAAGGAGTCCACCGGGCAGGTGACCAGGAACACGTCCCCTTCGCTTTTGATGTCCTCGGCTCCCGCATCCAGGGTGACTTCCATCAGCTTCTCCTCGCTCGCTTTGGCGGCGGAGATGACGAAGGCTCCTTTGCGTTCGAAGAGCCAGGAGACGCAGTTGGTGGCACCCAATTTGCCGCCAGAGCCTTCGAAGATTTTGCGGATTTCCGGGGCGGTCCGGTTGCGGTTGTCGGTCAGGATCTCGCACATCACGGCTACGCCGCCGGGGCCGTACCCCTCGTAGATAGTCTCGTCCAGCGCCTCGCTCTCTAGCTCGCCGGTCCCCTTCTTGATGGCCCGCTCGATGTTTTCCTTGGGCATCGAAACCGCCTTGGCGTCGGCGATGGCGTAGCGGAGCTTGAGGTTGCCGTCCGGGTCCCCGCCCCCCATTTTGGCCGCGACGATGATCCCCCGCGACAGTTTGCTCCAGAGCTTGGCCCGCTTGCTATCCACGGCGTTCTTGCGGTGGGCGATGTTGGAGGAATGTGAATGACCTGCCATGGGGACTCCGAATCCGAAATTCTAAATCTCAAATCTCAAACAAATGGGAAAGGGGAACTGGGAATGAAGAAACAGGAGAGGGGAAGCGAATCCCTCCTCTTCGTTTCGAATTTTCCACCTTCCCATTTCCCATTTGTTTGAGATTTGAGATTTCCGATTTTGCCTTAGTAAACACCAACTACTTCAATTTCCCTCGCACTGCTTCCAGCTTTTCCTTCTCTCCATCCTGTTCAAAGTCCGCCGCTGCTTTCTGCCAGGCTTCGCGGGCTTTGGCCTCGTCGCCGGCTTTCAGGTGGGCGTCTCCCAGGTGATCCAGGATGACGCCGGCGGGGTCCTTGTCGGCCGCGAGAGTGAGTTCGCGAACGGCGTCGGCATACCGGCCTGTTTGATAGTATCCCCACCCCAGGCTATCGCGGTAGGAAGGATTGTCCGGCTCCGCGGCGACCGCCCGCTCGGCCATGGAAACGCCCCGCTGCAAGTGCATTCCCCGCTCGATCCACAGGTAGCCCAAGTCGTTGAGCGCCCCGGCATCAGTGGGAAATTCATCCAGCACCTGCTCCAGCAATTCGACAGCCGCGGCGAAATCCCCCTGTTTCAGGGCGACATTGGAAAGCGCCAGCCGCGTATCGTGAACGACGTCCCGAATGGCGGAGTTTTTGAAGTTGTCGGCATGCTTGGCCAGCAGTTCCTCGTACAACCGGCGGCTGCTGGCCAGGTCTTGGGCACGAAAATGAACCCAGGCCAGGCGGCCCTGATAGAGAGGATTGGCGGGGTCGATTTCAACTCCCTTTTTCGCCGCCTCGAGGGCGCGGGCATCGTCCTTGGCCATGGCCAGCGCACCGGCCAGAAAATAATGCACGATGGCTGCCCGCTCCGGAAGCAATTTCTCCTCGGCGATTTGTTGCAGTACCTTGGCGGCCCTTACGTGCTGGTCGTCCCCCAGCAGTCCCAGCCCCCAGGCCATCAGCACTTCTCCCTTTTTCTCTTTGTTCTGTGCATTCTCTGCCGTTTCGGCGGTAAAGAAGGTTTCTGCGTCGTCATACTTCTTCCCTTCCAGAGCCAGCAAGCCCGCTGCGAGGACGGCTCCTGGCGGTCGCTTGTCCGCGGGTTCAAGGAGGATGCCGCGGGCCGTGCTGATGATCTTGCCGAGCAATTCTTCGTCCGCGGCGATGGCGAGCGCGGGCTCGCGGAGCGCGTCGAGGGAAACGGCTCGGGCGACGAGAGGGCCGGCCGTCTCCAAAAGCTTGGGGGCGTTTTTCTGCCGCCGGTAAAGCTCCACCAGTCGCTGGCGAACTTCGCTGCGCGGGCGGTCGGAAAGTGCTTGCTGATATAGTTTTTCCGCTTCCGCCAGTTCACCGGCATCCAGCAGTTCTTCGGCCCGGTAAAAGCGAAGAGTGCTGTTTTTCTCATCGGCAATCTGGAGTTCCGCCAGCCGCTTGATCATGGCGGCGCGGGCGGATTTGGGGTCGGCGGCTCCTTCGGTCATGAGCTTGGAGAGGAGGCCATAGGGCTCGGTGCCGCCGACGATGGATTTCGACGCAAAGTATTCGTCCAGCTTCTTCAGTGCACCGTCGAAATTCTTTTTGGCCGCTTCCACTCGCGCCAGTCGCAAGGCCAAGAGCGGCTTATCGGGGGCTGCTTCGTCGGCCTTCACAAACAGGGCTGCGGCCTCGTCGTGTCTGCCAGCGGCGAGGAAGCTCTCGGCCACGAGTTGCCAGGTCTCTTCCGGTTTGCCGAGGACGGTTTTGGTGGCCTGTTCCCCGAGCGGGACAGCGGGATCGAGCAGCAGATCGCGCACACGAGCAAACGCGGCGGAGGACTTTTGATAGTCGGCGGCAAGAAAGTAGAGGCGGCCGAGTTCAAAGCAAACGAGGGCTCCCCCCAAATCCTCGATCTTCTCGCCTCCTCCCTTTTGCTGGGCGAGGGCTCCTTCGTAGAGCGCGGCGGCACCTTTCCAATCACGCTTCTCCGTGAGGACCAGCGCCAGCCGGCGGAGGAGGATGGGATCCTGCCTGGCGTTGGCGGCGGCAATCACGGCATAGCGGGCTGCTTCGTCCTGCCGTTTGAGTTCGAAGGCGAGGGGGACAATCTCTTGGAGGGCCGATGCGCCGCGGGAGTCCCACCGCCAGGCCCGCTGGAAGCAGCGGAGCGCTGCGGGGTATTCCTCACGCTGTTCCAGAATTCGCCCTTGGGCGAACCAGGCCGCAGCGGTGACGCGGTCCTGTTCGGCTTCCGACCGCGGGCGGGCGGGAATGAACTTTTCCGGCAGGGGATCGGCAGGGATGTCGGCGTCGGATTTGGGGGCCGCGGCAAGCGGGACGCTGCAACAGAAACTGAGAAGAACGAAACCTAGTGAACGAAGAACGCCCGAGGAGGGAGCATTGATTTTCATGAGTCCCTCCAACGGATGGGAGTGCAGGGCAGGCTGGAAGCCTGCCCCACGGGGAAGCCTTCCCACTTAGCGAGGCTTCTTTTTCACGAATCCCTTGGTGGGGCCCTTTTTCTCGAGCCGCTCGGATTCGGACTTCTTCTTGGGGGCAGAGGGATTCGGTTTGTCTTTGCCCTTTTTTGCCCCATCGTCCGCGGAAGGCTTGGCCGGTTTGGCATGTTCCTTTTCTTCCTTGGCGGCGGCATGAGATTCCTTGGAAGGCTGCGAGGGGCGCATCTCGGACATCTTCGCCCCGCGGGATTTGGAACGCTGCTTGTCCGCGGCTACCTTGGCGGCCTCTTCCTCTAACTTGGCGGTTCGTTGCGAAAGGCGTTCTTTGTAGCCATCGTCAATTTCGGCCAGGATGGCGCGCAGCTTGGACGAGCCGGGGGAAGCGTAGAAATCCGCCGCAATCTGCTGCAGCAGCGAGCCAAATTCCACACCCTTGTTTTTGGGAATGGCCCGCTCCAAGCCGGGAACCTGCTTCTTATCCGCTTCCTGCTCACTGATAACGCCGACCGCGTACAGCACCTCAATCGCCCCTTCGCTGACGGGGATGGAATGACCCTCCAGGGCATTCTGGGCAACATAAGCCCGGACGAAGGGACTAGCGCCCTGGATTTTCTCGAGGTCCTTCTCGGCCTTCCCCAAGTTCTGCTTGCGCAGCGCCTCGATGTCGAAGGAGTAGGCCGATTCAAAGACCGACTGAAGGGCTTTCTTGATCCGCTGCCCAGCTCCGGCGGCATCGGGAATGCCGGCCATTGCTTCGGCCAATTCGGAGACGGTTGTTACTCGGATTTCATTCCAGTCAAAGTACATTTCCTTGAGCCGGGCGAAGGCTTCGTCCGCCGCTTCGTGGCGGGCATTCTCCAGACAGCAGGCATAAAGCAAGTGCTCGAGCGCCGTTCGGTCCGCCGGGGGAACGACGGGCTTGTAGTGCTTCTTCAGTACCTTGTGGACTTTGGTCAGTTGTGCGGAGCGATTGGTGTTCGTCATGCCAGGGTTCTTAGCGGGGGAAAGGCAAACGGTTCTTATTTGGCCACGGATGAAACAGGGGGAAGCAAATATTGAAATCTCAAATCTCAAACAAATTCAAAGGGAGAATCCAAAAATGATGAATTGAATTGAGCATGCCGTTCTAGTTTCCTGATTCCGTATTCTTCATTCTCAATTGTTTGAGATTTGAGATTTCTCTATTTCTTCTCCGTGCTCCCTCTCTGGCTCATTTCTCATCATCCTCATCATCGATCGTCGTCGCGTCCAGCATTTCTTCTTCTTCAGCCTCGCCATCTTCCATCTCCACTGTGGGTGGCGGTGGAACCGGCGGCTTGGGAAGGACTTCCGCCAGGATGCGGGCGACTTCCAGCGAGTTCTTTACGCCCTTGTCAATTTCGAACGACAGTCGAGGCGTGTAACGGGTATCAATCCGGTCGGCAATGCGGCTTTGCAGGAAGCCGGCGGAGTTCTGCAGCCCGAGGAGGCTGAGCTTTTCTTGCTTGGCGTCCCCCATGACGGAGACATGAATTTTGGCGGTCTTCATGTCGGGAGCTAGTTCCACCAAGGTGACCGTGACGTTCTTGACGCGCGGGTCCCGCACCTCGGTGAGGATGGCCATGCTGACCACTTCTCGGATGGCTTCGGCGGCTTTCAAAACGCGGCGGGAGGACATAAGTGAATCAATTCAGTCGGGAAAACATTACCTTGGAAAACCAGGCTTGGCGGCTGACGACGTGCGAAGTTACAACGTGCGGGCCACTTCCTCAATCTTGTAAGCCTCCAGAATGTCCCCTTCCTTGATGTCGTTAAAGTTCGCCAGCTTGATGCCGCATTCCATGCCGCGGGCGACTTCCTTCGCGTCATCCTTTTCACGCTTCAGAGTCTCCATCGCATAATCGCCGATGGTGCGGCTGTCGCGGTTAACGCGGATGCGGCAGCCACGCTCGATGCTTCCTTGAATGACCTGGCAACCGGCGACGCTGCCGACGCGGCTGATGGTGAAGACTTGCTTGACCAAGGCCCGGCCCACATCGATGACCCGCTCTTCGGGCTTGAGCTTGCCTTCCAGGATCGCCTTGATATCGTCGGACACTTTGTAAATGATGTCGTAGCGGCGGATTTCCACCTTCCTCTCTTCCGCCATGTTCCGGGCGTTTTCGTCCGGAATGACGTTGAAGCCGACGATGACCGCGCCCGAAGCATGGGCCAGAGTCACATCCGCGACGGTAATGCCGCCGACACTGGCCTGTAACACCTTGATTTGTACCTCGGGGTGATCGAATTTTCCTAGTTCGCTAAGGATCGCCTCGATCGAGCCGCGCACATCCGCTCGAATGATGAGATTGAGCGTGGCGACTTCCTCGTCCGGTGCCAACTTTCCTTCGGCCAGCCGCTGCTGGAAGTCCTCGAAGGAAACCTTGGTCGAACTGCCGGAGAGAGATTCCTGGCGAGTATCTCCCGCTCGCTGCGAGGCCAGATTGCGAGCTTCGACAATATCTTGCAGGACGTAGAACTTTTCGCCCGCTTGCGGAGCCACATCGAGCCCCGTGACGTTCACCGGCACGGAAGGACCGGCTGCCTTCACCTTCACGCGTGGACGGAGGGTGTCGTACATCGCTTTGACGCGACCATGGGCGGCACCGCAAACGACGATGTCACCGTCTTTGAGTGTGCCGTTTTGCACCATGAACTTGGCAATCACGCCGCGCCCCGGCTCTTGCTCGGCTTCGAGGCAAGTTCCCATCGCATCGCGATCGGGGTTGGCCTTGTATTCGTGCAATTCCGCGGTGACAAGGAGCGTCTCCAGCAAGTCTTCCATACCGCGGCCGGTCATCGCACTGGTGCGAATCACTTCCACTTCGCCGCCCCATTCACTCGGCAGAAGGCCAGCCGTAGCCAGCTGTTGCAAAACCTTCTGTTCGTCTGCGCCCGGGAGATCAATCTTGTTCATCGCCACCACAATCGGCACTTCAGCCGCCTTGGCGTGGCTGAGAGCTTCTTCCGTTTGGGGCATCACGCCGTCATCGGCGGCGACGACGAGCACAGCGATGTCTGTGACGTTGGCACCGCGGGCTCGCATTTCGGTGAAGGCCTCGTGACCCGGCGTATCGACAAAAGCCACATGGCGGCCGTCCTTGGTGACGATGTTGTAGGCTCGGATATGCTGCGTAATGCCGCCGGCTTCGCCGGAAACGACGTTAATGCCGATGATCTTGTCCAGCAGGGAGGTTTTCCCGTGATCGACGTGTCCCAGGAACGTGACAATCGGCGGACGGGGCTGGAGCTTCTCGGGAGCGTCTTCCTGCTCGAAGCGATTGAGAACTTTCTCTTCCAGCGATTCGGGCTGCTTGAACTCCAGGTCGAGTCCCAGCTCGGCTGCCACGAGTTCGACCATGTCGTTGGGGATGTTATAGGCCATGGCGTTCGCGGGAAGGGCGGCTCCCAGGCCGCTCAACGCCTTCATGACCTGTCCCGCACCGACGCCGGCTGCTTCCGAAAAGGAGCGCAGGGTCACCGGCAGAACAATCGAAATCTTATCTTTGCGTGGCGCGGCGGTGCTGCCGTGCAACTTGCTGCGAACGAGCGTCCTCCGGACGCGGCGGCGACCACCCTCTTCCTCTTCCCCGGTTCGCACACTCCCCTGGGGCTTCGACTTCCGGGTCTTGCGAACATCGGCCATGCCGACCAGATCTTCTTCGCCACCTTTCCCCTTTTTCTTGCCGGGCTTGAGCGCCGAGGCACCTGCGGCCAACCCCTTCTTCTTATCCGCGTCGACCTTCGCCTCGTGCTGCTTCTTCAGATTCTCCGTAATCTTATGGAGCGGCGAGCTGCTTCCCTTTTTGATCACATCCGACGGCAGCCGGATGACCGGCTTTTGCGCCTTGGGCTCGGACTTGGCTGTGGGGGTCGGCTGCTTGACCTCGGGCATTTCGGCGAAGCGAACACCGGAAACACGCCGCGGTCCGGGCTTGGTGGGAGCATCACCATCCGGCTTTTTGTCGTCGCCAGTCTTCTTGACTTTCGTGTCGATATTCCGAATCACGCGACCTCGCCCCGGACTCAGAGCATCGCCGCGCTGCGGGGCCATGTCGGCGGGTGAAGGTGGCGGGCGTTTGTTGCCCACGGTGATTGTCTGCCGCACTTTCGGCGGAGGTTCCGCTACGGCAACTACGGATTCTTGCTCGGCGGCGCGTGCGGTCGGTGAAACAACCGTGCCTTCCAGTTCCGACGCTTTGCCTTTGGCAACAACGGTTGCAGGTGCGGCATCCGTCTCGGCGCGTTTGGTCGGAGCAGCAGGCGCTTGCTCGACAGGCGATTGCTCTGCCACAACGGTCGGCGCGGAGGGTTCTGCGGCCGCCTTGCTGCGGGGCGCAGTGGCCTTTTGGGGCGGAGGAGGAGGAAGAGTGACAGTGCCGCTAACCGGACGGTTCAAAACGTCCGATGTCTTCACCAGATTGACGGGTGCAGCCGCCTGCTTGGCGGCACCGGCATCGAGAAATGCCTTCAGCTTGACGACTTCGTCGTCTTCCAGGCTAGCCAGCGCGGAACCTTTGCCCTGAATCCCCGCTTTCGTGCAGAGCTCCACGAGCTTCTTACCATCGATGTTCAAATCTTTCGCTAAAGTATAAATCCGCGTGGGCACTCTGGCCCTCCTTTTCAATCGCGCGACTCACCGGGAGCCTGGGTACGTTTTGCGGGGTCGCCGCGCGAGCTGGCTAGTAACTTATTAATTCATGACCGAAGTCTCCTTTGCTGAGCGAAAGCATCCCCACCAGGAAAAGCCTTGGCCAGCCAAGCCCGATTTCACCTCGCGGCAGCCGCTGAGGCTTGTCCGGCAAGAACGAAACACCCTAACCGTGAACGCAGCTTATCCCTATCGACCAGAGCCAGAGTGGCCCGTTAATTTACCCCAGACGGCCCGACAATGCTATCGGGGGAGATTTGGAAAATGAGAGCTGCGGGATGGATTTCCCCAGGCTTTGTCGTTGATAGCGTCCCTGGCTGCCCTGACAAAGGAGCCGAATCCGCCCCCACCCTGGGAAACGAATAGGGGCGTTGGTCGTCTACTATCTTATAGTCAACCTCAATGCCTCAAGGAGTCGCCATGAAACGAAGAACCGCTCTCCTGGCCGCCGTCGCTTTCCGTGCGGCTGGCTCGGTCTATGGGCTTTATGACGTTCTCGATTACGGGGCGTGGCCCAAAAACTGGCCCGCGGAACTGGAACCGATTCGGAAGCAGTCTCGCACTTTGGTCGGCCCGCAATTCGCCAATCGGCACTATCAAATCCCGTTTACCAAACGGGAAGAATTTGAGGCCGCCTGGCCCCACTTTCTGAAGGTCAAAACCAAGGGAGCCCCCATCATCCTGGTGCGTGGTCCGAAGACCGATTTCTTTGCGATCAAGCCTGCCGGGCTGCTGATTCACTCTCCGCCGACGGATGACAAGGGAACCGATCCCGTGGAGCTAATCCCCTCGCAGAACAACCCCAGATCAACTTGGATGAATGCCACATTTTTCGAATTAGTAGTCGATGGAGAGATCGTGGATTTGAACCGTATTGCTCTGCCCCCGGACACCCCGATTATCGACGAGCGGTTCAAGGTCCAAGACGACAAATCGCCCGCCAAAAAACCAAAATAACTTTGTGGGTATCCGAGTCTTCACTTCCCAGCAAGGAATCGCCATGACAAGGACAACCGCCTTCTTGGCCGCGCTCATCCTCGGCGCGGCGTTTTCCGCGGCGTCTGCCGACTATTCCGTCTCCGATGAAGGACTGTGGCCTAAGAGTTGGCCCAAGGAACTGGAGTCGCTCCGCAAGCAAGCACAGACTTACGAAGGCCCGCTTGTCCTTTACCGGCATTACCTGATCCCGTTCACCAAACGGGAGGAATTTGAGGCGGCTTGGCCCCATCTCCTGAAGCTGAAGACCAAGGGAGCCCCCATCATCCTGGTGCGTGGACCCAAGACAAGTTTTTTCTCGGTCAAGCCCGCCGGTGTTCACATTCAGACTCCTCCCGTGGACGAAAAACCGAAGGAAGGCTTCGAGGTATCCGTCGAGGACGCGAAAAACCCACATGGAACATGGAGGACCAGCGCCACCTATATCGAGTTGGTTGTAGATGGCGAGATCGTCGATTTAAATCGCATTCCACTGCCGGCGGATACGCCAATCATCGATGAACGGTTTAAGGAGGAGAAGCAAAAGAAGTAGCTCAGGACGCTCGCCTGCGAGATAAACGAAAAGAATGACCGAGGCCCTGGGGGGACCCCGGTCATCATGTGGCTTGTCGAGCGACTACTTTCCCGCGATGCCGGAGCGCTAAGTTCCCTCGGGAGTTGGAGATTCCGATGAAGCGGCTTCGGCGGAATCGGTTGGCGGCTCATCGCCACCGCCAGTTGGCGGTGCGGCGGCGGCGGCTGCAGCGGCTGCTTCGGCGTCTTTCGCGGCCTGGGCGGCTGCTTTGGCGTCCTTGGCGACTTGCACCGCTTCGGCAGCGTCTTCCGCCTTCTTGCGGACCTTCTCGACCGCGGCAGCTTTTTCGGCTTCCAGGGCGAGGGCTTCGGCCTGATTGGTGATGACATCCACCTGCTCTTCGGTCAGGCTCCCCATCTCCATCAGGGCGTCGGGCTCGATGACCGATAGGTCGTCGTACGAGAGATAGCCTTGCTCGACCAGCTTCTGGGCCAGCTCTTCCGTCATCCCTTCAATCTGGCTGAAGGCGGTGACCGCCCGGTCAATCTGCTCTTCGAGTTCCTCGTTGGTCATGATTTCGATGTCCCAGCCGCAAAGCTTGCTGGCGAGGCGGACGTTCTGCCCCTTGCGGCCGATGGCGAGCGAAAGTTGATCCTCGCGGACCAGAACAATCGCCCGGCCGATCATGTCGCAGAGCAGCACCTGGTCTACCTCCGCCGGTTGCAGGGCGGCGCGAATCAGCGTCTCGGCATCGTCGCTCCAGCGGACGATGTCGATCCGCTCGCCGGCCAGTTCATCGACAATGTTCTTGATGCGATTACCGCGCACGCCGACGCACGCGCCGACGCAGTCTACCCGCTGATCGCTGCTGCTCACGGCCACTTTGCTCCGATGAGCCGGCTCGCGGGCGATGGCGTTCACCATGATCACCCCGTCCGCAATCTCGGGAATCTCCTGCTCGAAGAGCCGCTGCACGAACTGCGGCTTGGTGCGGCTAAGAACGACCTTCACGCGGCTGCCGGAGGGCTTGACCTCAAAGATGATGGCCCGCACACGCTCGTTGGGATGGTGGCTCTCGCCGGGAATCTGCTCGCTGCGGGGAAGAATCGCTTCGAGCGTCCCCAGGTTCACGATGGTCGCTCCACCTTCCGACCGAGTCACGACGCCGTTGATCAGCGTTCCGACTTGCTCCCCATATTCTCCCAGCAACTGATCCCGCTCGGCTTCGCGAATTTTCTGAATGATGACCTGTTTGGCGGTCTGAGCCCCAATGCGGCCGCTAATTTCGTCCGGATCGAGCACGGTCCCGTCGTGGGTGCCGGACATGACGCCCGTATCCCGGTCGATGCGAATCTGCACGTCGGCCAGTTCGCCGTAATGCTTTTTGGCGGCAGTCACCAAGGCGGTTTCAATCGCCTGGAAGACGAGTTCCTTGTCGATGCTCTTATCCCGATGGACGGAATCGACGATACGCAACATTTCGCTGGGGTTCATGATCTTACTCCTGCCTCACTCCGTCTCCCTTTGGGAGAAGTCCGGAATAAGGTTCTGTCTAAGTTGTCGGATTGTTCAGGTTTTGCTTACGCTTGTTCGCTCACCACTCGCCCTATCAAACCAGTGCTCCTTATCTTGTGAAAATTCAATGGAAACCAAATCACCCGCCCGATATTCGACCCTGCCGCTTACGCGACTGAGCCAAGTACCTTTCTCTTCTCCTTGTCCATTCTCTTCCAATTCCACTTCCACCATCGTGTGCGGGCCAAGCCAGTCTACTCGGCTAACTCTTCCACTTCGCTCCATAACACTGCCAACTCCATTTCTCAGCACCACATCCTCCGGCCGCACTCCCAAAACTGTCTCCTGCCTACTGCCTACTGCCTTCTGCCTACTCCAGTTCATCCCTTCCCCAAAAAATCCCGCCACCCACCGGTTCCGCGGCTGGTCATAAACCTCCGTCGACGTTCCGACTTGTTCAATCCTACCGTCTCGTATCACCGCAATCCGCTCACCCAGGGACATCGCTTCTCCCTGGTCATGCGTCACATAAACCGTCGTCATCTTCAGCCGCTGTTGAAGCTCCTTCAAAAGCCGCCGAAGTTCGCTCCTCAAAGGAGGGTCGAGACTCGACAGCGGTTCATCCAGCAGCATCGCCGCCGGCTGCCGCACCAAAGCCCTCCCCAGCGCCACCCGCTGCTGCTCCCCACCGGACAACTCCCCCGGCCGTCGCTGCAACAAGTGCTGAATTCCCAACTGCGAAGCTATCTCCTCAACCTGACTCCTGACCCCTGTCCCCTGACCCCTGGCCTTCATCCCAAACGCCAAATTCTCAAAAGCACTCAAATGCTCATACAGTCCCAATCCCTGAAACACCATCGCCACATTCCGGTCCCGCGGCGGCAGCTTCGTCACCTCCCGCTCACCAATCCAAATCGTTCCGCTTGTCGCCTCCTCCAACCCCGCAATCAGCCGCAGCGAGGTCGTCTTTCCCGACCCGCTCGGTCCGACCAGGACCAGCAACTCTCCCTGTCGAACCTCGAGGTCCAGCCCATCGACTCCCTTGCCACCCCCCGGAAAGACCCGAGAAACCCCGCGTAGTTCGATCCCGTCCATGCGGTCATCTCCACGAACCCAACGTACCAACGAGTCCGCCTGGACTCCCTCGCTGGTGCATCGGGTTAGTGCAATCTTCCGACCAGACAACAAAAAACGCGACCTACCCTAACGAGCAGCTCGCGCCGGAAAATGGCTCGAAAACTGTAACCAACCATGACTTACGAGCAATGCCCGTCAGCCAAGGAAAGGATATCCCTGAAGCAGAAAAGTGTCAAGTTGGGAGAAAAGCGTGGCTGGCGCACGGTGAGCCAAGAGTTATTGCCAGATCCGAATCGCCACATAGACGCCAAGACCGATTAGGCCGACTATCGCGGCGAGCCCCGTTTCCAAAACGATGCGAGAAGTCGGTTGTTTATCCCAAATGGATCGCACAAATAGGATAGCCAAAAGCATCCATATTCCCGCTCCCAATCCAGCCCCTAACATATCCCGCTCGATGTAGCGCAAAACCGCAAAGCTTCCGATCAAAACGGTCGCCACTCCAAAGATTGCTTCCCGGTAGTTCACCTGAGCACTCCCATGAAGGAAGTATTAACCTTTACGTCGCGGATCGAGAATCTCATGAGCGAAACCACGCCCGCAAAAGCCCGACTAGCGGCAGCAGCAGAGCGAGGAGCGGCCCCAAAGAGATTATCACCAGAAACGGGAGCATCGGAATGATGGACGGCGACAGGTAGATCGTCCACCACGGCGGTCTTTCCCTTTTGTCGTTCAACGGCTCAGGCTCCCAAGACTTCGCTGCGCTAATCACTCCCCTATTGACCACCAACCAGCCTGATTTCCCAGGGTGATAATTCCAGCAATCAACGCCAGCACGATAAGAATGCCATAAACCAGCCGCGGCAGCGGATTCGATGTATTTGAGTTCATTTTAGCTCCGAGGTCCAAGAGTGGCCGGAACTGAACGACTGCCGCACTCCGCTCTCGCGTCCAGTGAGCCCTTCTGGCCGTCTGGATGCGGAATGTTGACTAACTGTTGGCCGCGACTTTGCTCCAGTCCTTCCGCTGCCGCGAGCTGGGGATGTCCATCTTTTGCCGGTACTTGGTGATGGTGCGGCGGGCGACGGTGAGGCCGAGCTTTTTGAGCTCGATGACCAGGTCGTCGTCGGAGAGGGGATTTTGCTTGTCTTCCTTGTCCACCACTTCCTGCAGGCGGAGGCGGATGATGTCCCAGGCGACGTCTTCCCCCTCTTCCGTCCGCGTCCCGCCGACGAAAAAACGCTTGAGCGGGAAAATGCCGCGGGGCGTTTGCATGTATTTGTCGTCCACGGCCCGGCTGACGGTGGTGACGTGCACGCCGACCTTTTCGGCAATCTGCTGCATCTTGAGCGGCACGATATGCTCGGGTCCGTCGTCCAGGAAGCTGGTCTGGTGATCGACAATCGCCTGCGAAACACGGGTGAGCGTATTGCGCCGCTGCTCGATGGACTCAATGAGCCACTGAGCCGCCGTCACCTTCCGCTTGATGTATTCCCGCTCCTCCGGCGTAATGTTGCCGCTCTGCAACCGCTCGCGATAGTAGCGGCTGATGCG
Organism: uncultured Pirellulaceae bacterium; assembly: GCA_964444865.1. GTDB lineage: Bacteria > Planctomycetota > Planctomycetia > Pirellulales > Pirellulaceae > SXOA01. The sequence goes on from CAYUJE010000030.1 coordinate 22,232, forward strand.
CAAGGTGGGGGTGCGGGATTCGTCCACGATGACGCGATAGGTGCCGTCGTCTTCGCGGACGACGGAAACATCGGGGTTGACGGTGGCCACGAAGTTCTCGGCAAATTTCGCCCCCGGCTTGGGATTGAGCGTCTTGAGTTCGTCCCAAGCTTCGCGAATGAGCTCGAGCGAGTAGCCGGTCTGCTTCTGGATGAGGGGCATGCGGTTATCGCGCATGTCTTCCAGATGGGACGTGATGAGCGTCTTCAGTTCTTCGTAAAAGAGCAAGTCGTCCGTGAGCTGTTTGAGCAGGCATTCCTTGAGGTCGCGGGCGGCAATGCCAGGGGGATCCAGTTCCTGCACCAAGGCCAGGGCCTGCTCGGCCATTTCCAGCTGTTCGGGAGTGGCATCCGCCGGCAACAAGTCCCGCAGGCTGCTGCGGAAATAGCCGCCGTCCTTGGGGTCGAGCGTGGAGATAATTCGCTCGCACATCGCCATCATTTCGGGGCTGACATCCATTTCGCCCAACTGATGCATCAGGTAAAGCTGCAGCGATTCCGGCCGCTCGGCGACGTTGGAAATCGCATCGTGGGCCCGGTCTGCGTCCTCTTCCATCCGGCTAGCGGAACGCCGGCTGCCGTCCTCGAAATAGTCCGGCATCTCGTTGTTGAGATTGAGCAGCCGTTCGAAGTCGTCGGCGTTATCGTGCTTCTCGTCGACGATCAGCTCTTTTTCGTCAACGCTCTTTTCCGTGGGAGATTCCCGTTCTTCCGCTTCATCAGGCAACTCAGGGTCCCGCTCCTGCAGTTCCAGAATCGGATTCTCCGCCAGCTCCTGCTCGATCCGTTCCTGGAGCTCTTGCAACGGCAGTTGCAAAATCTCCATCGACTGGATCATCCGCGGTGCAAGCTTTTGCACCTGGACCTGTCGCTGTTCGAAGCCGAATGAAAGTCGCATGAATTTGTTAGTCCTGTGTTCCGTACAAGGTCGCCTGCACACTCCAAGTGGAGGCATGTCCGCTCACGGAGTGAGCGGACTGCTATCAAAACTTCTGCCGGCCGGACATGGCGTCGGCCAGAATCTCTTTGTTCGTATATTCCAAAATGCTGCCGGTGGTGATCCCGCGGGCCAGCCGCGTCACATCCACCTGAAAGGGAGCCAGCAGGTTGGTGATATAGAGCGCCGTTCCGTCCCCTTCGACGGTCGGATTCGTCGCCATGATCACTTCTCGAATCGTCCCCGCTCGCACCCGCTCCACCAGTTGCTCGATTGTTAGTTGATCGGGACCCACTCCATCCAGTGGAGCAATGCGCCCCAGCAAGACGTGGTAGAGTCCGCGAAACGCGCCCGCCTGCTCAATCGCAATTAAGTCCCGCGGCTGCTCCACCACGCAAAGCTGCGACTGATCCCGACGCGCGTCGAGGCAAATCAGGCACTGCTCTCCTTCGGAAAGGTTGAAGCAGGTTTTGCAGTAACGGACGTTCTCTCGCACACTGCGGATGGCATCGGCCAGGGCCAGAGCCTCGGCCTTATGTACCCGCAGAATGTGATACGCCAGTCGTTCCGCACTCTTGCGGCCGATGCCTGGGAGCTTGGCAAACTCGTCAATGACTTTACCAACCGATTCGGTGATTTGAGCCATTGTGAGTCATGCTCCATCAAGGTTGGGAGGGAGCGGCTTCCGCCGTTCCTAAACCTTCCCCATCGTCCACACGAATTGGCTCGACGACGTTGACAATCTCCCCATCGAACATCTCGATGGCTTGTCGCACAAGCAAATTGCGTTCCGCATTCTTAAACCGCCGCAGGCGACTTTGAGCCGCCGATGGCACAAGTGCCGAAGCCACTTGTGCCGCCGGAAGTTCCGGCAGCAGCTCAAATTCGACCCGGATTTCGACCCCCGCCACCTGGGAGAGAGCCTGCTCCAGCCGAGATTTTCGCTCGGGGCGTTCGCACTGCTCCTTATTATAGGCTTTTCTGTGGCGGACAACTACCCTGTTTGGCCCGGAAATTGCTATTGACTCTGCTTTGGCAGCGAAGTCACCCGTCATATCTTCAAGCCCTGCAAGGGCTTCCTTCCAAATGGCGGGGAGAAATTCGGCCGTTAAGACAGGCCGAGATGCCGCTTCAGATTCCTGATTTTCCGCTAATGGGGCGGATTCAAGATTTTTTTTTTCCGCAGCGGGGGGTGGCGGAGTCGAATGGGCAGGGGAAATCGCTGCAACTGGCTTGCCGGAAAGCAGATTGGCCCGGCTGGGGGCGGTGCTTGCTGCCGGCAATGTTCCGTCCCGAACCTGTCCCAGAATTGCAGAGAGTTCATCGAGATCGTCAAGTTTACAAATCCGGACGAGGGCGATTTCCAGCAAAGTTCGCGTATGGGTGCTGTGCCGCATACGGGTAACGGACTGGTCGAGAATCTGCACGATGGCGAGCAAGGTCTGAATTCCCAGTTGCGAGCCGAACTCGACCAGTTGCGGCCTTTCATTCGGCCCGGCATGCAGCAGCAGGTCCTCTCCGCAGCCAACATGGGCCGCCATCACGTCGCGGAAATAGCCGACAAGCTGCTCGCTGAATTGCCCCAGGTCCACTCCCTCGCGCACCGCGGCATCGACTTCCCCCAGTGCGGTGGCCGCATCGCGGCGAATGATGCTCTCTGTAATGCCGGCCAGACGGCTGCTCTTGGCGGTGCCGAGCATAGCATGGACATCTTCGACGCCGATTTTCTTGCCGCCAAACGAAAGAAGTTGCTCCAATAGCGACTGACTGTCGCGCATGGAACCGGCCGCGCGGCGAGCCAGAATCTGCAGCGCATCGGGATCAGCCGCCACTCCTTCGCTCTTGGCGATCTCCTCCAGCCGGGCCAGGATGGATTTGGTTTCAATCGGGGCGAAATCAAACCGCTGGCAGCGGGAGAGGACGGTGATCGGAATCTTGTCCGCTTCGGTCGTGCAAAAGATGAACTTCACATGTTCCGGCGGCTCTTCCAGCGTCTTGAGAAGCGCATTGAACGCGCTCTTCGAAAGCATGTGGACTTCGTCGATGATGTAAATCTTGTAGCGAGAACGGCTTGGCCGGACCCCCGCGTTTTGGCGAAGCTCTCGAACATGGTCGACACCGTTATTGCTGGCTCCGTCAATTTCGATGACGTCGATATCACCGCCGGCGGTAATACTCTCGCAGATATCGCATTTGCCGCAGGGCTTGTCGGTTGGACCGTCGACGCAGTTGAGGCACTTGGCAAAGATGCGTGCGGTGCTGGTCTTACCCACTCCCCGAGCACCAGTAAACAGATAGGCGTGGCCGACCCGGTTGGTGGCGATGGCATTGCCAAGCGCCTGGGAAACCTGATTCTGTCCGACAAGCTCGGTAAAGTTCTGCGGCCGATAGCGGCGGGCAACGACGACATATTCGTGGCCCGCAGGGTCGTGTTCTTGTGCGTCAGCCGCCATGGGGAAACCTGCAAGTAGTGACTGGCTTCAGCCGGTCTGCTCTTAAAAACCCGCTTAAGCGGGTTACTACGAACGAAAAAAGCCGCTGCCCGCGAGTGGCCCTCGCACAAGAGTACCCCGCTTATGGCTGCTCCGGTTAAGGCCTGACCAGGTTCACGGCTCCCCCTCGCGAGGGCCGCTCTCAGGCAGCGGCTGCTAGGAAAACCAGTTGTATGCGATGGGGGGCGACTCGTCAAACGCTCCCCAGCCCTTAGTAATATCGTTGCTGGTGCATCTGCTGCGGTTGCGGCGGGCGATTGACCGCCTTTACGATGGCAACAATGACCCCGATAAAAATCGCGATAAACAACACCATTCCCAGCAGAACAAAAATGACAATGATGGCCGCAACCGAGGACATCTGGCCTCGCCCGGCATTCGTCAGAGTTTTGTTGCCAAACTGGTCTTGCTTGAACCCCCAGGTGGCTTTGCAGTGGGGACAGGAAGTTCCTGCAGATTCTGCCTTGGTCAGTTTGGCCCCGCACTTGGAGCATTCGTATACTTCTTCGAATTGAATGCTGGGGCCGGACGGAATCGACGGCGTCGACGGAATTGATGGCCCGGACCCAAAGCCCGAACTCGCAATGCTGTTGCCACCGGGCATCGCGCCGGCACCGGGCATCGCGCCGGCACCAGGCATCGCACCGGCACCAGGCATCGCACCGGCACCAGGCATCGCGCCGGCACCAGGCATACCGGACATTCCCGGCATTCCCGGCATTGTGCCCGTGCCTGGCATCCCCGCCATTCCACCAGCGCCTGCGCCCGGAATCTTAGGCATGGCGCCAGATCCGGGCATGCCGGGCATTCCAGGCATTCCGGGTATGGTTTCCGTGCTTGGCATCCCCACCATTCCACCAGCGCCCGTGCCCGGAATCTTAGGCATGGCACCAGGTCCCGGCATGCCGGCCATCCCAGGCACACCCGGCCCCATCCCACCGCCCGGTGGAGTCATGGCAGGAGGCATGACACCGCCCATGCCGCCTCGGCCAGGGCCGACACCAGCAGGGACACCCGGCATTCCAGGACCTCTACCGACATTTGGTCCCCTTCCAGCAGGTACGCCAGAATCGCCGCCACGATCACCACCACGATTGTCGTCTTGAGATCCAGTCGGAATCTCCGACTCCTTACCCTGCGAAATCAGAACTTCTCGTACATATTTCTGGTCCCCGTCACTCAGGTTTTCAAACGGCACGGTGATCACCCGCGTTCCGCGGTTCAAAACGACATTATTGCCGTCCACGCGAACGAATTTGCCGCTGCTCTTCACGCCAAAACAGTCGGTCCAAGTGCGGGTCTGGATGGCGATGGGTTTATTGGATTTCGCTGGTCCCTGGTCCGCTTTCTCTGGGATGTTCCCCTCGGCAGGGCTGCCAAAGGGATCTTGCTCCGGCTCTTTTCCGGCCGCGATATCTTTGATGACCTGTTGATCTTTTTCGCTGAGCTTTTCAACGCGAATGACAATCAGTTTGCCATCTTTGAGAAAGGTCACGTCCCCATCGAGCTCTCGGACAAATTCCGCTTCCATGGTGCGGCCGTCGGTACTCGTCCAAGTCCGCGCCTTACCCGCAGCCAGCGCCACGGATGCCCAAGCGATCACAAGACAAAGGATGGTTATCTGTCGAAACATGAGGCCGCTCCTGGATCGCCAAACTCTTTAAACATTTATCTCATGAATACCAGAAGCCAGTTTGGCCATTTCCTGGGGAAAAGTCAAACAAAGTTTCGGTCGGAGGACTACTTGGACCACGGCCTACATTACCCGCGCTTTGGCTCTGTGTTGACGGCTGATTGTGGGACTATTTCCGGCGGAACAGTGGCCCCGCGTAAATCGCCCCGCTCCCCAGTTCTTCCTCAATCCGCAAGAGCTGATTGTATTTGGCCATCCGGTCGGTGCGACTGGCGGAGCCGGTTTTGATCTGGCCGGTGCCGAGGGCGACGGCGAGATCGGCGATAGTACTGTCTTCGGTCTCGCCACTGCGGTGGCTGGAGATACTGGTGTAGCCATTGCGATGGGCAAGGTGAATGGCGGAGATGGTCTCCGTCAGCGTGCCGATTTGATTCACCTTGATGAGAATGCTGTTGGCGATCCCTTCGTTAATGCCTCGCTGCAGCCGCTCGGTGTTGGTGACGAACAGGTCGTCACCAACGAGCTGGACTTTGCCGCCGAGCTTCTCGGTGAGCAGCTTCCAGCCCGCCCAATCGTCCTCGCTGCAGCCGTCCTCGATGGAGCAGATGGGATAGTTCGCCACCCAGTCGGCCAGGCCATCGACCATCGCTTCCTTGGTTATCGCCTTGCCGTCGAAAGTGTATTTCTGCGTCTCGGATTTGTAGAACTCCGTCGCGGCTACATCGAGTGCGATGAAAATCTGCTCGCCCGCTTTGTATCCCGCTTTGTCGATGGCCGACATGATGAGGTCAAGAGCCTCGCGATTGCTGCCGAGGTTCGGGGCAAAGCCACCTTCATCACCAACGGATGTGTTGAGTCCCTTGCTCTTGAGGACGCTCTTCAAGTTGTGGAAGATTTCACAGCCCGCTCGCAAGGCTTCTTTGAAGCTAGTGAAGCCGAGCGGCATGACCATGAATTCCTGCACGTCCACCGCGTTATCCGCATGGGCACCGCCGTTGATGATGTTCATCATCGGTGCCGGCAGCAGGTTGGCTCCTGCCCCGCCGAGATACCGATAGAGGGGTTGCCGAGTGTAAGCGGCGGCGGCCTTGGCCACGGCGAGCGACACACCCAAGATGGCATTCGCCCCCAGCTTGCTCTTGTTGTCCGTACCATCCAGTTCAATCAGCCGCTGGTCAATGGCAATCTGGTCGAGCGCGTCAAAACCGATAAGGGAATTGGCGATGAGGTCATTGATATTCGCAACCCCCTTCAGCACTCCTTTGCCCAGGTAATGGGTCTTGTCGCCGTCCCGTAGTTCCCAGGCTTCGTGAGCCCCCGTGCTGGCCCCGCTCGGCACGGCCGCCCGCCCAAACGAATCGTCCGTCAGCGTCACATCCACCTCCACGGTCGGATTGCCGCGGCTATCGAGGATTTGGCGACCATGAATATTGGCAATGAGGCTCATAACGGACTCGCTGAAAATAGGACTCGGAAACCAAAGTCGCCTTTCGCTCCGCGAAAGCAGGCACTTTCGCGGAGCGAAAGGCGACTATCACTCGCCCCATTTTGGCGAACCATCCCCCGATTGGCTAGGCCGCTGAGTTGCCGCCAAATTCCCAAGCCAGTCCCCCGGAGGAGGCAGGCGGATTCATGGGATTCAGGGAACTTTCCGCAGGGCTTTTGGCGATCATGAATCACCGCAAGACTTTGTACAAAAGTACTTTACGGCGACACGTTTGATTCATTCGTGATCCAAAACCCGTTTTCTTGATTCATGGCCGCTGGAGTCTCGCCTTCCGGCGGTCCCTCACGTCGCCAATCTCGAATCCCGGCTCCTTCCCTCCGCGCGCACCGACTCCCCGCCCTCCCCACACCTCTGCTATTAACTTGGTCCTTCCGGCTTTTCCGTGGGTAGATTTGAGGCTAAAACGGCTGGCCACAG